>CAQBGY010000512.1 GCA_948759685.1 uncultured Eubacterium sp. | reverse complement strand
GGCTGCGGTCGTAGAGGTAAACTCCGAGACCGATTTCGTTGCAAAGAACGAGACTTTCCAGGCGTTTGTTGCGGCTGTTGCAAAGCAGGCAGTTGCAAGTGAGGCGGCTGATATCGATGCATTCATGGCTGAGAAGTGGATTGAGGACGGTGCAAAGACCGTGTCCGAGGCACTGGTAGAGAAGGTTGCGGTTATCGGCGAGAACTTGAAGATCCGCCGGTTTGAGAAGGTGAAGGAGGACAATGGCTGTGTTGTTACCTACGTACATGGCGGCGGAAGAATCGGCGTGATCGTGGATGCAGAGACAGAGGTTGTCAACGACGCAGTGAAGGAGGGCTTAAAGAATATTGCGATGCAGATCGCGGCATTGGCTCCCAAGTATGTTTCCCGTGACGAGGTCAGCGCTGATTACATTGAGCATGAGAAGGAGATTTTACGTGCCCAGATCATGAACGACCCCAAGGAGTCCCAGAAGCCCGAGAAGGTGATCAACGGCATGATCGAGGGACGTATCAGCAAAGAGTTAAAGGAGATCTGCCTGGTAGATCAGGTTTACGTGAAGGCTGAGGACGGCAAGCAGTCCGTCGCAAAGTATCTGGAGCAGCTCTCTAAGGAAGCCGGTACAACCGTAAAGGTTAAGCGGTTTGTGCGCTTTGAGACCGGTGAGGGACTTGAGAAGAAGAATGAGGATTTTGCGGCGGAGGTTGCGGCGCAGATGAATGCATAAGGCGAAGTTTGCCTGGTTATTTTGAATGAAGAAACCCCTGTGAATGGTGTGGGAATGCCATTTGCAGGGGTTTTGGTATTTATATAAGCTTACTTAGCACAAAAAATGCTGATTGGAATCTACCTTATTGTTTTTGAATATTAGTTTGAATTAAGTAATATAATTGTATTAATTTATGAAATGTATAATTCAAGAAATGGAAAGGGATGATTGTTTAATGGGTCCAACAATTGATCAGTATTTAGTAGCTAATTGCTTATATATGATTGATGAATTCAATATGTTGTATAAAGGATGGGATAAGCCGAAATTAAAAATTGAGGCAGATGAGAAGTTCAATGAAATGGATATAACAGTAAGATTGGGATACCCATTCAAACAGAATGCTCATTATACAGCGGGAGAAAGTGGTAGAATAAAGAAAGCGCAGAAAATAAATCATGATTTATATATAGGACAAAGAGATTTTAGAATCGAGGTGAAATATTTAAAAAATTGGATTAGTTCCGCTAATACAAGAGCAGCAAGTAAAAGTTGGTCAGTGTTTCAGCAAGATTTTGACTGGTTGATGGATGAAATAGATAATGGAAAAGCTGGAAAGGTTGCGTTTGTAATTGCATGGTTTAATTGTGTAGAATCATTTTCGCAATTAATACAGTTGGGTACAGGCAATGGTGCTTACCCTTTGGCAGATGAAAGAAAACTGGCTTATTTTCCTTTTTTAATAAAAAAGGATAAAAGTGCTCCCAAGCAAACAAAAAATTTAACCTATGATTATGTGAATGCATATACAGAAAGTCCAGTAAGAATTTCGTCTGAACGAAAAGGAAAATATAGATGTATGTTTATTGGCGAGAAAGATGATAAATTTCATTTTGCCTTGTATTATGGAGAATAGAGAATGTAAAATGATTACAAATTAAAGTCTGGTATACACTTGTGTAATTAAATGAAAAAATAGGTTGAATATATCCTATAAATTAAATATAATAAAACTATCAGGAGGTATGGATGATGACAATAAATACAAATACAATGGTTTCTATTACAGAAGCAAATCAGAACTTTTCAAAAGTAGCAAGATTAGTGGATGAACATGGAACAGCTGTCATTTTAAAAAATAATGTACCAAGATACCTTGTCATAGATTTTAGCAAAGCAGATAAGGATGTTGTTGCGTCAAATGAAGATGTGTTGAGTATATCTCAGAGATTGATTGAGAAAAATAAGGAATCGTATGAGGTACTTGCGAAATGATAAAGCTGACAAAAGAACAAATTTTGTTACTTCATACTCAATTAATAGAGACTACCGGGGGAAGTGATGGAATTAGAGACGTTGGCCTGCTTGAGTCTGCATTAGAGAGCCCATTCCAATCCTTTGATGGAGAAGAATTATATCCGAGCATACAGGCAAAGGCTGCAAGACTTTGTTATGGACTGGTTAAAAATCATGCGATGGTAGATGGCAATAAAAGATTGGGGTGCCATGTTATGTTAGTCTTTTTGGCGTTAAATGGTTATGAGGTGGAATATACTCAGAAAGAGCTGTCAGATTTAATCTTAGATGTAGTGGCGGACAGAAAGCGATATGAAGATATTTTACAATGGTTGTTGGTGCATCAAATGTAAGCTAGATCATTTGGAACTTCTTCCGATAAAATCTTTAAAACAAAAGTAGAGGATGAAGATGTGTTGAAGTTTATAAGGTTGGGGGAAGAATCTTACCCCCAAATTCCCCCAAATGGAGAATGCCCATCCCCCAAATTTCAAAAATCAGAAATTGGAAATTTTAGAAAGTAAAATGAATTTTCCCCCCAAAAATAAAATTTGGGGGATATGGTTGAAAAGCCGCTGGCTTAGAGCAGTTAAAAATCATTGCAAACCCAGTAAAATACATAGTTCCGGGGATATGAGGCCGGGACATGGAAAAGGGAAAGTTCGCAAAACAGATGAATGCATAAGGCGAAATTGCCTGGTTATTTTGAATGATGAAACCCTTGTGAATGGTGTGAGAATGCTGTTCACAAGGGTTTTTTGATATTATGTATTAGATTTTCATTTCTTGACACTATCACGATATACCGTTATAATCAATAGAAAAAGAATCCATGAAACGGAGAATGAGAAATGGAATTAATGAGTTTGTTAAAGGAAAGGCAGCTTTCTGTTTATCAGTGTGCTAAGGAAAGCCATGTACCATATACTACATTGTCAGATATTGTGAAAGGAAAAACTAGGATTGAAAAATGTACGGCAGAAACAATATATAAATTAGCAAGGACGCTTCATGTGACAATGGAAGCACTTCTTACAGAATGCTTTAGAGAAGATGAAAATGCTCCAAATTTAATAGATTTTGAAATATATAAAAGTAATATCTGCCATTTAGTGAAGGATAAAGGGGATATAGACTTTATTATTGAGATTTTAAAAGAAGATCAAATAAGGATCTATTGGGAACGGCAATGGTATCGGGAAAGTTTTTATCTTCTGGCTATGGTAGATTATTTAAGCAGGGAAAATGGACTCCCATTGTGTAATGATTATGAAGATATAAGGAACTGTAAGCTGTCGGAGCCGTTATATCCAAAGGATATCATTCTTACAGCAAAACTGGATGATTCCCTTGATAAGAAAGAACAATGTCTGAAAGAAGCGATTCCTGAATTTTTGAGGTTTAATATTATAGAAAGCGAGATAAGGAATGTCTGTTGAGAAAGGTTTTACCAAAGAAAATCTGGACTATTATTTGAAGGAACTGGCAAAAGAGTTTCGGAAGAGAAATGGAAAAGATCGGAAGAGCGTCGTGTAGGGAAAGAGTGTAGATCTCGGTGG
>CAQBGY010000511.1 GCA_948759685.1 uncultured Eubacterium sp. | reverse complement strand
CATGTTTTTAAAGATTTTGGCTTTTTGCAGCTAGAGGGACCTTATGAATATAAACAGGTAAAATTGGATGAAGGGGATGTGGTTTTAGACTGCGGCGCTAATATTGGACTTTTTTCCTCCGCAGCGGCTTCTTTTGGGGGGTGTAAGGTATATGCATTTGAACCTGTGAAATTTATTGCAGGATATCTTGAACGACTGGCAGCGCTATATGATGGAGGGGAGATTGTAGTTGTCAATCAGGCGGTTTCCGACAAAAGCGGAGAAATATTATTTCATGAGGTAGATGAGGACTATCATGTATTGGGGTGGAGTACCTCTGTTTTGGTGGATGAAGAGGAAAAAAATAAGGTGTGCGCAGCAACTACGATTGATGAATTTGTTGAAAAATATCATTTGGACAAGGTAGACTTTATAAAGGCCGATATTGAAGGTGCAGAAAGGGACATGCTTAGAGGGGCAAAAAATACCTTGAAAAAGTATGCACCTAAATTGGCTATTTGTACTTATCATTTGCCGGATGATAAAGAGGTCTTAAGTAATATAATTTTGGAAGCAAACTCTAAATATGTAATTGAATATCAATGGGAAAAATTATATGCACATGTGCCTGCGTGATGTAGCAAACGCATGTGAAAAGAGAATGGTAAAGATTTCAATTCGGCGAATTTACAGAAACAATAGAGGGCAAAATGTACAGGCAGTTTAAGGAAGTCATAATAACAGGTGCCAGCGGACCGTTAGGAGTGATGCTGGTAAGGGAATGTATACGGAATAATATTGGGGTATTGGCTATTATCCGCCCTGGCTCTTCCAATACAAAAAATATCCCGGTACACAAATTAGTGAAAATAGAAGAATGCGAGATTACTGATATTGATAAAATGGCGGGCCGAATAAAAGGAAAATTTGATGTATGTTTCCATTTGGCATGGACACATACGGGAGATAAGGGGAGAAATGACCCTTTTTTGCAGGAAGAAAATATCCTAGCAACATTAAAAACCGCTAAACTGTCAAAGGCGATGGGCTGTAAAGTATTTATAGGCGCCGGTTCTCAGGCAGAATATGGCCCGTTGAATAAGAAAGTAAATGAACTTTCAGAAGAAAGGCCGGATACACTATATGGTATTGCAAAGCTTGCAGCAGGCCGCCTTGTCATGGAATATTGCAGGCAAAACGATATGCGCTGTAATTGGGTAAGGATTTTTGCAGTATATGGGCCATATGAAAATGATTATATTTTTACGTCTTATATTATCCGGACGCTATTAGCGGGGAATGGGCCGGAATTGACGCCATGTGAACAGATATGGGATTATTTATATACGGAAGATGCGGTATGTGCATTATTGCTTATTGCGGAAAAAGCAAAGAACAGTGGGATTTATTGCCTAGGAAGCGGAGCGGCTAAAAAAATGAAGGAATATGCTTCAGTTATCCGTGACAAAATTGCCCCAGATATGGCTTTAGGGATAGGGAAGAAGCCGTACGGGAAAGGGCAGATAATGCATATGGAAGCAGATATATCAAAACTGCAGGCGGAGACGGGATATGTTCCTCGTTATACTTTCAAGGAAGGGATAACCAAAACGATAGAATGGTACAGGACGGAAAGTGAACTGTAGGGAGAGCGGTTTGTTAAAAATAAGGTACTTGTTACAGGCCGGCCGGATAAAACAGCGCAGAAAGTGGAGGCAGAATTACGGGAACTGGGATACCGCAAATTTATTGTAACTGACTTAATTGTTGCAGCATATCTTGCTTTGAACTTGAAGCCCATTGGTTTTAGGTTTACCAATGTGTGTGGGAGTATAATAGCAGACTACTTCACACTTGATATTACAGAGGTATGCTCTCTTAAATGCAAATATTGTGGAGCTTTTATACCTTATATAAAAGGCAGCCATTATTCTGTGGATGAGTGCATAAAATCGGTTAGGAAGATGGCAGATATTGTTGATGGGATAGGATGCATTACGATTCAGGGGGATGAACCATTTTTGCATCCGCAGTTTACTGAGATTTGCCATAGCATATGTGATATTGGTAAAGTAAAGAAAATAACGATAGCCATCAATGGAACGGTTGTTCCATCTGAGGAGTATTTTCTTACATTGTCGCCTTATAAAGAGAAAATTCTGATTATGGGGAACTGAATAGAAAACTTAGTGTACTACAGACTTTGTGCCGGCAGTGGGGCTTTCATATTATGTTAAACCCAATAGAAAGTGGTTGGCAAAAGCCCACGATTCCTGAAAAACAGAATCAAAGCGAGGAGGAAAACAGAAATAAATATGCAACATGTTATGCATGCTTTAGATGTCCGATGATGAAGCGATTGAAGAAAAAACTAATAGAGTATATGACAACAACAAAACCACCTTTAGCATGCGATTATTGTAGGGCGGAAACCCCGGTTGATATACTCATTGCTGAACAGCTGACAGAGACGGGATGGGATTTGGAAATGTTAAAATCTACATATTGAATGAAATAAAAGGAGAACTCTATGCCTAAAATACAACATATTATGTTTGACTTTGACGGAACCCTTGCAGATACCAGCGAAGGGATTATCCGTTCCATGCATTATGCCTATGATAAACTCCATCTTCAGCATGAAACGGATACAAAAATACGAAGTGTAATAGGCCCTCCGTTACAAGAAATGTTTTCCGTCCTTTTACATACAGAAGATAAGGAATATATTAAAGAAGCTGTAACTTGCTTCAGGGAGAGATATGCCAAGCAAGGGGTGAAGGAACTCTGTTTATATCCGCAAGTAAAAGCAACATTGAGAAGCCTGCAAGAAAAGGGATTTAAGTTATATATTGTGACTTCCAAACCAGAGAAATTTGTCCATGAAATATGCGGGGAACAAAAGATTAAGGAGTATTTTACTGCAATAACAGGTGTTTCTACAGAAACGCAAAGCTTGTCAAAGACAGAGCGGATGCGTGAATTGATGGAGACATACGGCATTACGAAAGAGAATGGTATTATGGTAGGAGACCGTCCGGAGGATGCTAGGGCATCTCATTATAATTCGGTCGTTTGCATCGGAGTCACTTATGGATTTGGAAAAAGGGAAGAATTGAAGGATGCAGGATGTGTGAAACAGTTAGATAAGTTTAGCGATTTATTGTATGAAATAAAGTCCTATAAACATTAAACCCCAAAAATCAGGCTATGGTCAGGATTGGGAAATATATATAACATAAAGGTTATACAAGTATGAACAATATATGCACGGATAACAAAAAGCAAAAGCGGGTTGTAGCGATTACTCCTTTCGAAGCCGGATGGCTTAACGTAGAGTTAACCAAAGATTGTGGTTTAGTTCCTTACTTATTGTATAAGAATCATAATTTCGATGCAGTCATGGTTGGAGTTAGGGCGGATAATTATATATATTTGAATTCATATGTCAAAGGGATGCGTATGGAGTTTTTGCAGGACGGAAGTATGGAAACAAAGTGCAGGTATATCAAGGAAAATGCATTAGAAATAGATGTTTTGATTTTGAAGATCGGAAGAGCGTCGTGTAGGGAAAGAGTGTAGATCTCG
>CAQBGY010000510.1 GCA_948759685.1 uncultured Eubacterium sp. | reverse complement strand
TATACATCAGAAAGTGTCTTGTGCGTTATTTTTTTCAAAAAGTTGTAAAGTGGTGAATGATAAATAAAGAAACATATTTAGATGCTATAGGCATCATTGAAATAGGAAGAAATATTAAAGAGCGTCAAATTGCAAGTGGTAGCATTGTAAAAGGTGGGAGATATCCACTTATAGCAACTGCGGCACATTGTACCTATAATTATATAAAAAATGCTTATTATGAAGAAATTTTCTTCACACCTATCCGCATAAAAGACCAGAAATATAAAGTGGTGGCGGCTGCGGTGCCATTGCAATTCATAAATCATACTTATCTTGAATATGATACTAGTTTTTTGATTCTTGAAGAAAGTTTTAACGAAAACGATATTTATAAGGATATTGCGTTAGATGTAGAATTTAGTCTTCCGAAAGAATTAACTTATCAGATTTTTGGTTATCCATATAAGAAGAAACAGCTTGCAAAGTCCGAAGGAAAGGCTATCAAGGATACATTTAAGGGGTCTGCTTTACAAGGAGTAAAATGTTTTGAAAAAGATGGGATGTCGGGTGGACCTTGGATAACGAAATATGGGCAAAAAATGATACAGAACTCGGTTTCCATACTAAGTTTTAATTCAGTAGAGGATATTATGTGGGGACCATATTGGGGGGAAGCAATAGAACGGGCTTATCAGGTGGCTAAAAACCCCGATATATATAGCCAAGATATTCAATTACACTACTTTTAGAGAAAGGAGGATTTATCAATGAAAGAAGTAAGAGAAAAGGTACTCAACTTACAGAAAATGCATGCTGTTGCTGATAGCAACGATACAACGAAGTCCACATTCAGCTTTTTATGTAAAAAAGAAAGCACTGTAAGTGTCGTGAAATGTGTTGTTTAACGATAAGTATGAACGGGCGAATAAGGAGGTTCCTTAAAATGAAAGAAGGTGAAAGATATGGATTTACGGTATATTATGTATGTTGATCCTAAAAAAAGATACTATCATCCCCCGAAAGAACGAGCAGAAAAATCTTCATACAAGATGCCAGAATTAAAAAGCGGTTGGTATACGGAGATAGATGAGCATAACCACTGGAGATATTACATACTAAAAGGAAATACGTTGCCAGATCAGGGTTGGAAAATACATATTAGTGCGCCCATTTATGCAGCGCAGAAGATTTTGGATATAGTTGCGCCCATCTTGATAAAACAAAGTGTTGAATTCAAATATGTAGATAATAAGTGGGAACTCTTTTTGAAAAATTCCAAGTATGGAGACCGAGGGGGTTCAGGCAAGTTTATCACTATTTATCCTAAAGATGTTGATGAATTTGAGCAACTAATATATATGTTAGAAGAGGCTTTAGAGGGAACACCCAATGGGCCATATATTTTGAGCGATAAGTGTTGGAAAGATACGAATATATTTTTCCGCTATGGGGGTATACGACCTGTTTATGCAAATGTTGGAGGTAGTAAGGTACTCGCAATCAAAAATGTGAATGGAGAATATATAGAAGATACTAGAGGACCTTCATATTTTTTGCCTGCTTTTATTAAGGAACCTTTATTCGTCAAGCAAATGGATGAAGAACAACAGAAGCAACCTGCTGAAACATCAAAACTTGATGACTTTGATATTACTGGTGCCCTGCATTTTAGTAACGCTGGAGGAGTTTATACCGCAATACGCAAAGCTGACAATATAAAGGTGGTTCTTAAAGAAGGACGTCCAGAATCTGGATTAGATGGAGATTATCAAGATGCATATTCAAGAGTTTATCGAGAGGCGGAGATGTTAGATAAACTTAGAAATGTTACTGAAGTCGTGGATTATTATGGCATATTTCGGGAGTGGAAGCATATTTTTCTTGAGGAAGAATATATAGAAGGGGTTGCATTGAATACTTGGACAGCGTTGCATTATCCTTTTCTTTCGCTGTCAGGACAGCAGCAAGACTATTGCAAGAATGCATGTAAGGTACTAAGAAATGCTGTTCAGGCTTTGAAAAACATTCATAATTTGAACATTGGTATGGGGGATTTGCAGCCAATGAATATTATAGTCAATGATAATGACTATTCTGTAAGACTAATTGATTTTGAGGCAGCTAATAATTTGGAGAATACGGACTTGCCGGCATTAGTGACTCCGGGGTTTACGACTGCAAAAGCTAAGAATCGCTTACAGGGGGATTGGTTTTCGATGTCTCGAATAGCCAGACATACATTTCTTCCCATAGGACCGGTACAGGATATTGATGAGGGAATTCTGCATAAACATGATTTATGGATAGAACACAACTTTGGAAAAGAAGTTTTGGATGTAATACGGGAAATACAGAGGGAGGCGGATAAATACCTAAAACCTGAAGAGAATGAAAATATTAAAGAAAGTTACATGTCTTTTTGGGGAGTGAAGGATTTGGGAAAAGTTGTATCTAAAATTCGGGAAGGAATGATTGCCGACTTGCAGATGGAGGATATTCTCTTAGGTGGTGATATAAGGCAATTTGAAGAGAAGGATGGTAAGATAAATGTAAAAACCGGTGGTTTTGGTGTTGTAATGGCTTTATCTAGGACAGGAGAAATCCCAGAAATTGCTCAAAAGTGGGTTGAAAAATACAGTACAGTAGAATATTTGAATAATCTAAATGATGGGCTTTATTCCGGTAAAGCTGGTATAGCTTGTGTATTATATGAAATAGGACAAAAGGATGTGGCCAGAGATATATTATCTACTATAGAAATAGTGCAAGAGAATCGGGATATATCACTATTAAGTGGACTGGCAGGAATCGGAATCGCACTGATATCATTGCTAAGGACTGAGCACTCTGTAATCGTGGAAAAAAAGGTGGAAGAAGTAAGTATGAGGCTTCAGGAGTTAATGCAGGAAGAGTTTGAATTGACAATTGAAGACCCTGATGGTGTAGCAGTTGGCTTGTTTTGCGGTTGGACTGGTGTTGCATTATTTTTTCTGTTATTGTACCGAATAAAAAGAGAAGAGAGATGGTTGGAATTAGCGATTAAAGCATTAGATAAAGATATTGTCAAATGTACATACGATGACTATGGAGTATATCATGTTGATGATAATAAGCGCTTTTTCCCTTATTTGGATGGTGGCTCACTTGGTATTGGTATGGTCATTCTTGAAATTAAAAAACATCTCGGTAAGGACTATATGGAAAAAGAACTTGAAGGGTTAAGAAAACAGAACTATACGCGATGCTGTCACAATGTAGGTTTATTCAGAGGGTATGCGGGGTTTTTGGCATATGCTAATAGTGACGCGTTATTTAGCGGAGAAGAATTTATAAAGTATGAACATATGTTAGAGAGTCTAAACCTTTTTCTTATTGAAGAGGAGGGGAGAATGTATTGTCCGGGGGACTATTCGTATAAACTTTCTGGAGATTTGTTTTCTGGATCAGCTGGAGTGATGCTTACATTATTTGACATTATCAATAAAAAGAAATTTGCATGGCTACCTATAATTAATGTAGATAATTTATTAAATTGAAAGCAATTTGGTAAATAGTCAAGAAGTATTTTGAAATGATTTTCAGACAAAA
>CAQBGY010000509.1 GCA_948759685.1 uncultured Eubacterium sp. | reverse complement strand
TAGCTACGGCAGCTACTGTGCATAATGTAGTGATGTGTAAGAAACTGGTTGATGCAATAGTAGATGCGGTGGAAAAAAATAAAAGCGAAAAATCGAGCGAAAATGAAAAGGGTCTTAATGATACTAAAGATGGTGATGATTATCTTGATGATGAAAGTCCAACAAAAACTAGAGTTGGTAAACAAAAGGGGAATACATCTCGAGATCGTGAGAAACAAAATAAGCAGAGTAGAGATATTGCGAATAAGTTAGGATTGTCAAAAAAACAAAAACGTCAATTACATGATCAAATAAGTAAGCAGGGATATAACTATAAAGAAGCACTTGAAGAAGCTGAGGAAATGTTTGGTAAAAACAAGAAATAGTAGGAGAGGCGCTTATGAATGAAAAAGAATTGTATGATACATTAAGCCAAATGATAAATGAAAAAATATCATATATTACACGGGCGGGAAATATGTTGTGTTTGGGGATTGGCAAGTGCGTTAAAATTTTAGACGGAAAAGGAAACACGGTTGAAAAAAGTATTATGTCTTTGCATATACAGTCTGAATGGAGAATTACAAATAGAAAGGAAAAAGAAATACTGCTTGCGTCATCAGATTTTTATGTACCTAATAGTGCAATAACAGATGAAACTAATTTTGATTGGGGTGAAATGGGAAATAATTTATTTGACGAAAAATCCCAAATATGGTTGAATGAAAGAACTGATTTATTCATAAAAACGTATAGCGTAAACAGCTATGGGGATTTACAGCTTACTTTTTCCAATGATGAACAATTAACAACATTTACAGATACATCAGATAATTCGGAAGTATGGCGCTTTTTTAAAATTTCAGATAAACAACATTTAGTATTTACGGGATTGGGATGTCAATTAGAATAATGATTACAAAAAAGTTAGAACTAGGAGTGTAATATGTCTATGAACAAAGATATTAAAGAAATATTGCTTTTATTATTTGGAAAGAAAGTATGTTCTGTTTGGAGAAAATCATATGTGTTATGGTTAGAAATAGGTGATACGGTGGAAAAAACGGAAGAGGACGGGAAAATTGAGAAAAAAAGTGAATTTGCATTAGAAGTGCAGTCGGCATGGAGAATTGTAAACAATCATAAAAAAAAGATAATTTTAGCATCATCAGATGTTTTTTCTCCAAACAGCAAATTAGTAAAAGAAAAAAATTTTGATTGGACAACATTTGAATGGAATATTCCAGGAAATAACATGCTTGACGAAAAACTCAATATTTGGTTTAGCGAAAGTCCGATATATATTGTGGAATGTAAAATAAGCGTATGGGGTAATTTGCTGATAAGGTTTTCTAACAATGATTTCTTGGAAATTTTTGTTGATACATCCGATTATGTAAAATGTTGGATACTTTCTGATCTTCAAAAAAAAGAGGAATGGACAGTTACTGGATTAGGTTATGAATTTCATTGTGAGGAAATATAAAAACAAATTCTTAAATATTATTTATTATAGCATTCATTTTTTCATAACCAGAATACATTTAGGCATATTAGAATAAGGTTTTATAGAATCTTATAAAGGAAACCTGACCTTCGTATCCGGCAGGAACGGACAAAGCGTCGCATACACCTACCTGTCAGACGGACAGCGCTGCACCAAGACAACAGGCGGAAAAACAACGACCTACCTCTACAACAACGGACTGCTGTTATCCGAGACAACAGGAAACGAAGTCATCAACTACTACTATGACAGCGACGGTACAGTCCTCGGGATAGGCTGCAAAAAAGGCACAAAGGATGAGAAACACTACTTCTTTGAAAAGAACGCCTTCGGGGACGTCATCGCAGTCTACAGGAACAGCGACTCCGTATTAATCGGAACCTACGAATACGACCTGTGGGGAAATCCGGTCAGCGTAAAGGAAGCGGCAGGCGGAAGGGACACCGACGGCATCCTGCAGAAGAACCCGTTCCGGTACAGATGTTACTACTATGATACGGAAACAGGGTTCTATTACCTGAACTCAAGGTACTATGACCCGCAGATACGGAGGTTTATCAGTGCGGATAACCAGCTTGCAGAGACTGGCGCAGCAGCAGTAGGCGCCCTTACGTATATGGTATATGATTATTACCAAAACCCATATAATGAGCAAAACCCGGTAGCAGTGCTTGGCAATATGCTTTCCGACCAAATTGGATCAATAAGGAATGCGAAACAGAGTAAGAGTGGCGAGAAAACTGGAAAAGAAAAAGTTGGAACAGGTGAAGCAGGTAAGAGTATCGGTGATACAAATAAGCGTTATAAAAAAGGATGTCCTAAGGGAGGGAATCCAAAAGAGGATAAACTTATTAGAAAGGATACTGCTAAAATTAAAAGTGAAAGCTTCAAAGAATTTTTAGATAGTATAGGTGAAACAGTAAGTAAATGGAAAAAAATAATGGAAACATGGGAAACGCTAGAGGGAGAGGTATATGAGAGACATTACTGGACGGATGGAATAAATTCATATTATCATGATTAGCAGGTAATTGTTAGATGATTTTCAACTTTGATGTGGATAATTCTCCACTATAAAAGAAGAGAAAAAACAGTCATTATTCAGAAATGATTCTGAGTTGACAAAAATCATCAGGTTTTGGGCGTACTTTCATAACCTTGCAAGTGGTATCGTTTGGGAACATATCCTTAACAGTCAGAAAAGGTATCTTTTAAGGAAAGCGGATGGAATTTAACAGCCATAAATTTTCTCCTCCGTTTATGAAAAAAATTATGTGAAAGCTCTATTTTAACATGAACGGAGAGAAAATTTATTGTAGAAACAACAAGAAAATGCAGTAAAATTAATGGGTTTGTCAATTTAACAATTGCCAGTCATGATTAGGAAAAGGAGATAAAATGAAACACATTGTTAAATTACAATTATTCAAGTATTTAACAAATAAGTTATCAAAAGAAATGCTTTATAAATGGACACTTGATCTATTGCATAAAATGCTAAGAGACAATGTATTTAAGATAAATTATTTGGAGATTTGGAGGATAATTACGGGATTAGTGGAAACAAATGATATGGATGATTTCTATTGTGACGAAATGATACATCATTATTATAAGATATTATCAGGGGAAGAAAGCACTATATTTACATTTGCCATGAAAATTCCGCCAAAATTAGTAGTAAGTAATTTATTTAATTTAAAAGAAATACTAAAAAAATATTCTGCGGGTGAACATTTAACATTAAATGAATTTAATAGCCTAAGATTAGCGATACACGAAAAATTTACTCCGATTACAACACTTAATGACATTTTGGAAAATCAAATAATAGATATATTAAAATGTGGATATCAATTAGGAGATAATGGAAATAGTATTGACTTTATAGCCAAAAGTACAGTCTTTATTAGTGAGGATGAAGAAGTATTTTTAGAAAAAAAACTTTTATCAACAGTAATTGCGTTATTAGAATGTTATGAAGGGAGTAAATGTTTTTTTGTTCATGTCAATTTTAATAATGGAGAGAGTAATATTTCCGTAAGTGTGTAAAAATTGTACCAAACTTTTCTATAACGATATAT
>CAQBGY010000508.1 GCA_948759685.1 uncultured Eubacterium sp. | reverse complement strand
ATGTGAGGAGGACAAATATGAGGTTTGAAGCCGTGATTTTTGACCTGGATGGTACGCTGCTTGATTCGATGGATGTTTGGGAGCAGATTGATATTTGTTTTCTTCAGAAGCATGGACTGTCGGTTCCGGCATATTATGTGGCTGAAATTTGTGTCCGCAGCTTTGCGGAAGCGGCGCAGTATACAATAGACTTATTTGGACTTTCCGAAAAATCGGAGAATATCATCAGGGAATGGAATGAGATGGCTGTTTATGAATATGCCCATCATGTGAAACTGTCGCCATACGCACGGGAATATCTTATAGAACTTAAAAAACGCGCCATGAAACTGGCGGTTGACACAGGGCTGCCAAGAGAATTATTCCTTCCCTGCCTTGAACATAATTCTGTTTTGGGGCTGTTTGATATTGAAGTGCTATAAAACTCCATAATGAAGCCCGTGGAAATGCCTGATACCATGCAGGAACGGATTAAGGGCATGGTTAAACATCGTTTTTATTCAATGGACATATTTGCCTTCTCATTTTTTATCTATTGGCTGTATTGCTGTACCTTAATTACCCTCTGACTTTGTTTTTAAAGTTTGGAGTTTTTTTTAATGTCCTTTTTTCGGGCAGTAATCTATCTGCTCATGCGATGCAGATTTGGAAAACCCGACATCATATATGTGAAAAATTTTGCCTCCCTGCCGGACAGAAAAACGGAAAAAGAGGTTGTAAATGTTGATGCTTTCACAGAAGTTAAAAATTTTGCCCTAAATTATAACAATACTAACTATACTGAACAGAATTATACCGATAGGAATTATATCAATCCTATTAATCGATCAGAGGGGACGGCAGATAACCTGACAGGACAGGAAAGCGACAGTAGGATTGATGTGATTGATACGACAAATGAAACAGGCGCTTATATGGCGTTAATCCGTGATAACCTGGAGTACGAACATCACATGAAGTATGACAGCCACAACGACAGGGAGATGTTTGAGGAAATTTACGAAATGGTGTGTGATATTGTCTGCGTAAAACGAAATACAATCCGCATTAACGGGGAAGAATATCCCTATGAACTTGTAAAATCCCGTTTCCTAAAACTCAACAGCAGCCATGAATGTGGTATGTGCGGTCTTGCAGACGGCGTTTTGTGGAACGAAGTGGAGAAAATCCAAAAAGCGAAGAACGGCAAGACCAAAATCCCAACAAAGACATGGAAAACAGAGTATGACAAGCTGACCGCCGAGAGAAAAACGCTTAATCAGCGGTATCTTGCATTGAAAGAGGAAGTGAAAGAAGCCGAGAAAATCAGAAAGAGCGTTTACGGTATCTTGCGGCAGGAAAACCGGGAACAACAGCCACGCAGGGCGCAGGATATGGAGCGATAACAGACAGGGCGGCGGGATAGCCGCCACCCTATTTGGGACTTTTTTAGACCGACAATAAGGAAGTTGTTAGTCTATTTCTTTCAATGATATTTATTACTCATAAGCCTTTCAGTTGGCGGCACAAATAGTAATGAAAGTCTTCCAATCCTCGTATTATTAAATAGTAGTATTTATGAATCCCTCTCCAGGGATAAATGATATACTGTTTAAGATATTGTGGATTGGTTTTCTAATCCTGCCACACAGATGGTTTAATGGAGGCTCCAACCACAGTCGCTTTGTATATTTGTTGATCAGTTAGATACCGCATGACGGTTTATTTAGAACGAGATTACGATCGCAGGGAGAACCTGTGGCTCTATACAGTATCAAATACATTGCAAAAGAGATTTATTATGATCTGCGTTGGAATTGATGTTGCCAAGGATAAACATGACTGCTTTATCTCTAACTCGGATGGGGTAGTACTCTTTGATGCCTTTACCATCCCTAACAGCCGTGAAGGGTTTGAAACCTTGTTCCGGAAAATCGAATCTGTTTCAGATGATCCGTCCAAAGTTAAAGTAGGACTTGAAGCTACCAAACACTACAGCTACAACCTTTTGGGATTCCTTCTTGATAAAGGTCTGACCACCTTCATTATCAACCCGTTACATACGAATCTGTACAGAAAAAGTCTAAGCCTTAGACAGACCAAAACGGATAAAGCGGATGCCCATACGATCACTTCCATGCTCATGTCTGATGTAAACTTAAAGTCCTACTCAGACACATCTTACCACAATGAGGAACTAAAGTCACTCACCCGTTACCGCTTTGATAAAGTGAAAGAACGGGCAAAACTCAAAACTTCTGTTTCAAGGCTTGTAAATATCCTGTTCCCCGAACTGGAAAAACTGGTCCCTACACTTCATATGGCATCCGTCTATGCTCTCCTGTCTAAATTCCTGAGCGCTGCTGAAACCGCTTCCGCACACCTTACCAGACTCACTCATCTTCTGGAAGATGTTTCTAAAGGACGTTACGGCAAAGATACGGCTATTCTTTTCCGTGAAGCTGCCAAGACCTCTATCGGTTCCCATATACCTGCTAAAGCATTGGAACTGAAGCATACCATCATGTTTATCCATGAATTGAGCGCCGAGATTGATGAAATCGAAACAGAGATCAGACGGATCATGGATGAGGACATCCATTCCCCCATCTTTACCATTCTGGGGATCAGTTACCGCATGGGCGCTATGATCATTGCTGAAATAGGTGATTTCAGCCGGTTTGATACTCCCGGCAAAATACTTGCCTATGCAGGATTATCGCCTTCTACTTATCAATCCGGAGAGCTTGACGGCTCTTATGCCTGCTCTTTCACATCCGGCTCTATCCTTGCGTACAAATTAGCCGATTTTGCCGCCATAGACTAACGCTCCTTCCCAAAATCTTAGAATTTTCTTTTGACAGAATTATTATACCTATATGTACGCACAATAGCAAATAAACAAACTGTGGCATTCCATAAATCCTTTTGGAACATTCTTTTATTTCTGCAAGAAAAATGCTGTCTTTGTGGACAGACGTGGTAAGGCTGATATAGCCGACAGCCAGCATTGCAAGCAGGTTCAGGTTACGGATGGACTGTAAGGACATTACCCTTAGATCCTCCATTTCAAACTGCTGTTTCTTGAACCTGAAGTATTCCTCGATCCGCCACCGCATAACGGCGTAATCGTCTTTCACCTGCTGCCTGACGAGTCCGGGATAGTTGTGCATGACGGAATCCCTTAAAGAAAAGTTTGTAAAATCCCTTTTAATTTCGTACCCCAATCTGCTATAATTAATCATGCAAAAACACTCCTTTGTTTTGTTGTTTTGTGGTGATTCAATTATAACAAAGATCAAGTGTTTTTGCATTTTTATTTGAACAACTGTACTTGTGGTGAATTTAAAAATGGGGAAACTCAAGAAATAACTACACTTGAGTTTCCGCAGTTCTATCCACAGAACCATCAATCGTATGTACTAATTATGTACAACTTAAAAAAATAAGCCAAAAAATAAGGAATCCTTCTCCTTTTTGATGTAAAATTTAATCACCACAATAAAATCATACTAAACAAAAAGAGGAGGATTCCCTGCAATGTCATTTAGATAAGGATAACATTGCAGTTAGGATTCTTTTTACAGCGAGTA
>CAQBGY010000507.1 GCA_948759685.1 uncultured Eubacterium sp. | reverse complement strand
TCTTTCCCTACACGACGCTCTTCCGATCTAGTATATGATGAAACTGGACAAATCGCACCAAAAGCTCAAGTAAAAGGCATGCCGGGTATCAATGCGGAAAAAACTTACATTACCAATGAAAACGGAGAGTTTATTGTACCTAAAGAAGATTTACCCGAAATACAAGACATAAACTTACGCTGGGGAACGGTAAAAGAAGTAACCCTAGCCGGAAAGTTGCCGCAAGAATCCGCTAAAAACACATATGTTCCTAATAGAGTACGCATGAGAATGATCCTCCGCGATAATTCAAATTCATTATACGATTATCAGTATCTATATTTCTATATACAACGAAAAGTTAATCCGGAAGACCAATGGCAAAATATCCCTTCTTATTTACCTAATAGTGGTTCAAGGAATTTAGACGCATATAGAGTCTCTGACAAAAATAATCCCAACAGTATTTTGTCAGATAAAAAACTATATTCAAGCCAAGGCTCTAGTTCAAATAATGGAGGATATTATTACTATATTTATACCTATCGGTTCATTCAAGAAAATCCCGGAAAATTCAAAAACAATCAATCTGAATATTGGGATGGAAGTGACGTTTATTACACTGTAAAAGCTAGAGAACCTTATTATGGAGAAACTTTCCAATGGAATGGTGTTTGTTTATTAGCTCCTTATCAAATGGGACCTACGCTAAAAACATTAAAATTAAAAATAATATCCAATGGAGAAGCACCCAGTTTCTCATCTGCTGAAGGTGAATTGGATTTTTCAAAAATAGACTTTACAAGAATTTACAAATCATCGACCACACGTGTCGTTAAAGAAAATGGAATGGACTATGTAGAACCGATAGCATATACTGAAGAAGAAGCCAGCAAACTTAAAATGGCATATATCACATTCAGATATACCTCAACAGCCGGCTCACAAGAAGCATCAAGTTCTAATAACAGATCTTCTGCAGAAGTTCCAACGTTCAAAGTATTCGCACCATTTTTAAATTCATCCATATACATTGACAGTGGCAACAGTTCATATTTCTATAGATATTATCAAGGTTATCTCCGAAAAGGAAAGGATGAAAAAACATTTATTATTGAAAACTATAGCAGCTCTTATGAGTTGCCCGAAGTACAAGTTATCTATGAAGAATAAAAATATGAAGAAAATATATATACATAAAATCCATCTCATACTATGCTTTACCTCAGTATTATGTTTCGGTTTACCTATAAATGCACAACAAAATGCAAAGAATGGAGCAGCCGATAATAATAAAAAAGCATGGGAAATAGGTATAGGCGCAACCGGACTTCAAATGACACGTTTTAATGTCATTAATTTCCATACTAATAATAAAGGCGGTTACACTGTAGGTACTAATAAAAAAGATTTTATTTTTGGAGGAAATCTATATTTTGCTCGTGAACTTAACTCTCATTTTTATCTAGATTTACAAGGAACATTAGACTACAGTTCCGATCCTGTCCGTAACGGTAAAGAATCAAGATGGCTAGGTATGGCAGGAATCGGTTTACAGTGGCGTCTAGGTGAATATCTCCATTCAAATTATATTGATCCTTTCCTACGGATGGGAGCCAACTATATGTACAAGAATTTTAAGATCAACTATAAGGGGATGGAAGAATTCAACAGTGAGGAGATGGGATGGAATCTATCAAATGATTATACTAAAGAAGGGAAAGATAAACAAAATCTTATCCCTATTTCATTGGGAATAGGCGTGAATATGTGGCTTAATGACAACATTGGCATAGGACTCCAAGGAGACTACCTCATCATGCCATACAAACATATAGCCAATTCATGGCAAGGAAGCATTCGATTGATGTGGCGCATTGGTGGTAAATCCCTAAAAGTCAAACCGGAAATTCAATATGTGGAAAAAATCATAGAAAAAGTTATAGAAAAACCTATAATCATGAAACAAATTGTAGAAACTCCAAGCCAGACCAATGTTTTATGTGATTTATTCAACAATATCTATTTTGAGTTTGATAAAACAGAAATAACTCCTAAAGCAGCTACTATCATTGATGAAATAGCTCAAATTATGCTGACAGACACAAGCAAAAAATATCTCATCACAGGATGTACTGATGCAAAAGGATCATCACAATACAATATGGATCTATCTCAAAAACGTGCAGACGCTGTAGTCAATGCACTTATAAAGAAAGGAGTTCCCAATAAAATGTTAAAAGCAAAAGGAGTGGGCGCAAAAATATCGTATGCATCTCAGAATGCTCCCAACGAAATACGAGAAGGAGATCGTAAAATTATAGTTCAAACCATTACAAATATGGATTATTGGAATTATATACCATAAAAAATTTCCCCTCTATCAAAACGGCATATATTCCTATATCGTGGAATATAGCCGTTTTGCATATTCCAAAGAAAAGTTCGAGCCATGTATACCCTCATGCCCTCACTGCATATATAACATGTTTATTATTAACGGTTTATGTAGTAAGGATAAAAAAATCGCTCTCATTCATGCTCTCATACTCTCACAATGTTTTGAAGTATATTTCCACATAAATTACTTGTTTTCAGCCACATACCATTTTCTTATAGATCGTTTCGACTTGATATAAAGTAGGGTGTTTTAGGCTTTTTCCCCGCAAAAAGTACGCATGAAAGGTCTGTACCTCCACAGAATGACGGTTTACGATGCATTGGTAACAATAAAAAAGACCAAGACGTTTTTAAAAAAGTTCCTGTTCTTTTTTAAAAACGTCGTCGTCTTTTTTGAAAAGTTCTTGATCTTTTTTGAGAGCATGAGGATATCACATATGTAAGCATAAGACCAGGTACACCGAATAGTACACCGAAAGAATGCTTTGATATGCTTATTTTTGCCATGCACCAAAAACAAAAAAATCCCCGTAAAGTATTAATTTACAGGGATTTTCTTTGTTTTGCAATTCTTTCCAGCGGAGAGACAGGATTATGAACCTTTCTCTCCAAAATCCTTATGAATCAACATTTTAATTCAGTTCAATTTTTCAAATGTAACGATTTAGTAACTGAAAACTGTCTTTTTGTGTCACTCATAGACTTTCGCTTGTCTAAGCTTTATCATTACATTACAAAGGTACATTTTTTTGCTCATAGTTCCAAATCATAGTCTCATCTTATGTTTTTACTTTATTCTATAATCACTTCTGAAAACCGCTTTTTCATTACTTTTTAGAAGAAGCCACAAGTAACAGTTCGTATATCCGCATTAACAACTATTTCTAGGAATTAGGGTATAAAAAACACTACTAGTGGAACTGATAATGCAGGTCATCTACAAGAGCAATGACCATAAAGTGCGCTACTTGGACAGCAAGTGTTTCGGCATATTTTTCTTAATAAAGGGGATTAAAACCTATAATAGAATGCTTTATGTGCATACGCAGACAAAGAAACGTTCCGGCTCTACTACACATCGGCATCAACCAGCGGACGATTGGCACCAATCTCATCGACAGCTTCAGCAGATGCAGCATGTTTCGTTCTCATTTAATAATGACAATAATGAAAAGAGATCGGAAGAGCGTCGTG
>CAQBGY010000506.1 GCA_948759685.1 uncultured Eubacterium sp. | reverse complement strand
CTATAAAACACAAAATAGTTGCGATAGTTAACCCCCATGATAGACGCATTATCCATTTCAGTCTATTTATATTGAATGTTGGATTAGGAGAAAAGGCAATTGAATCCTTTATATTGTTTACCTTTCCAATACATAGAAAAGATATTCTAAGATCATCTAACCTTTCCAACTCAGAAATTGCTGATTGGCGTTGTACGATTGTTTCCTTATCACATCCCACAGATGAAAGTATCTGAGCCAATCTATCAGAACCCTCTTTAGTTATGGTTCTATTAATCCTGTGAAACAGTGATTTCTCACCAAAGATATCTACATCAAATGAGTACGGATGGTTTAAAGATATATAGGATGATCCATTGTCATTTGTGAAATGTCCAGTTAAGTTTTGTATTTCATTTGAAAGGACTCCGATTTTACGGTCGATTTCATTTTGTTTCTCTATCTCTTTCCCGTCCAGATACATTATCATAAGATAGGATATAAAACATAACATTCCATATATCCAAATAATGCTATTTTGAGAATAGTATATCCAGATTATGATAGAAGAAACTGCCAATAAAAAAAACAATAACTTACTATAAAAATACATTGAACATTTTTTATTAATTCGTTCTAATGTATCTCTATGGGAATTAATTGATTTTTCGTAAAAAGCGATGGGATTCAGATCAGCCATATGAATACTATTATAATTGCAATCAATAATACTGCAAAAACAGTGCAATATTTTATAAATGTTCTCTTTTCAATTCCAATTAAATTATTTGCCATGATTTTCAGATTAAATGTTGTAGTATTGTTTCTCCAGTTGAATATGGATAAGGTAAGAAGCATACTGCAGCCAATAGTATAAGGAATACTATTACTATTATTATTGTTCCCCATCGCACTAATGATGGAGGAACCTCTCCGATAAGTTTACGGACTTTTTCAGAACGAAGTTCTATTTTGTTTTTGGTGTTGTTTGGATTATCCATTTTAGTTTCCGAGTTCAAGTTGATTTTTAACGAGGTTGTAGTATGCACCTTTCTTCTCAATGAGCGAGGCGTGGTTTCCGGTTTCAACAACTTGGCCTCTATCAAGAACAATTATTTGGTCTGCGTTCTTAACAGTTGACAGGCGGTGGGCGACTACTACAACAGTTCTGCCTTTGTAAAATTCATCAAGATTCTCAACAATGGCTCTTTCGTTCTTGGCATCGAGGGCATTTGTCGCTTCATCAAAGAAGATAAAGTCAGGGGTCTTATATACTGCACGAGCGATGAGTATGCGCTGTTTCTGCCCTTGGCTTAATCCTACACCATCTCTGCCGATTTTTGTATTATATTTCAAAGGAAGCCCCATTATATAATCATGAATATTGGCAATTCTGGCGGCTTGTTCAAGTCGTTCAACATCAATATCACCATCATCCACTGCTATGTTTCTAGCAATAGATTCTGAGAAAATAACGCCATCCTGCATCACTACACCACAATGCCGACGCCACCATTTAAGATTATATTCGTTAATATTTCTGCCAGCTATTGATATTTCTCCTGACATAACAGGATAATAACCAAGCATCAATTTTATCAAAGTTGTCTTTCCGCTTCCGGACGCTCCTACTATAGCCGTTACTTTGCCTTTTGGAATCTCAATAGAGACTCTATCAAGAGTTTTCTTTAAAGCGTGAGGATCATATTTAAAATCAATTTTGTTAATGAGTATTGATTTTTCTCTTCTAAATGATTTAGACAACATTTCATTTGTTTCCTCGTTTTTATCGTTATGAATTTCGTTTATTCGTTCTAGGGAGATTTTTACATCCTGCATAGAGTAGATAAACGACATTAATTGCTCCACTGGTGAATTGAGTTGACCAATAATATATTGAATGGCGAGCATAGCACCGAGTGTCATTTGCCCACTGATTACAGAAGTGGCAGCTAAGACGGTTATTAGGATATTCTTTATTTCGTTGATGAATACCGAACCTGCCTCCTGAGTCTGCTGAAGTTTTAACACCTTCATTTGGACACAGAACTGTTCTGCTTGAACGTCCTCCCATTCCCAACGGCGTCGGCATTCACAGTCCTGAAGTTTTATTTCTTGCATTGATGTGATAAACTGATATGTCTTATTATTATTTTTCGATTGCTGTTCAAATAATTCATAATCCAGAACTTTTCTTTTTCCTAAGAACGAAGAAATCCAGCAACCGTAAATAATACTTCCTGATACAAAAATTAAAAAAATCGTACTATCAAAAATCAGTAAAACAATACCGAAAATGAAAAAACCAAGAATTGAGAACATAATACTTAGAACCTGATTTGTGAGAAACGACTGAACTCTCGCATGGTCATTCATCCGTTGTAAGAGGTCTCCCATGAGTTTAGTGTCGAAGAATGACATTGGTAGTTTTAATAATTTTATAAAAAAGTCACTCACAAGAGAGATGTTGATGCGCATAGATATATGCATCAACATCCATCGTCTGATGAAATCAGACGATGTGCGCCCAATCACAATTAACAATTCTCCAAGTAAAATCAACCAAATGAAATTAATATCCGAATGTTTGATGCCAATATCCACAATCCATTGAGTCAGAAAAGGCATTATAAGTTGCAAAACGCAACCTAATAAAAGAGTTGCGAGAATGAGCAAAAAATACTTGCGATATTGATTTATGTATCCCCAAAGGAATTTGAATGTTTTTCTGGTATTGGGCTTACGTTCCTTTGCTTCAGAAAACTTCTCGTTGGGTTCAAAAAACATAGCAATTCCTTTTTCCTCATCTCGATTACAATCCGAAATCCAATGTTTTTTAAAATCTTCTCTATTATATTTAATTTTTCCTTTTGCTGGATCTGCAATATAAAGGAATTTCCGGTTACAATGATATAGCACCACGAAATGATTTTGGTTCCAAAACAAGACGCATGGCAAAACTGCCAATGATAAACGCTCAAATGAAATTTTTCCGCATACTGTGGTTAATCCCACTGATTCAGCAGATTGTTTAAGAGCCATAAGACTAACACCTTCGGTAGTTGCAAAGCACAGTTTATCGGCTTGGGATTCTGACAAAAAGCATCCATAATACTGACAAATCATGCGTAAACAAGCAATTCCGCAATCCATAGAATCACGTTGGTATATGGCTTTAAATTTCATATTACGATATATATTACAGTCGTCCTTGTTCTTCTTTTCCTGCGCTATCCCCTTTATATCGTCCCTTAGTGGAATTAAAACGGTATGTCAGAGTGATACTCACCTCTCTATTGTCTCGCCACTCAATTTGTGTAGTATTGAGATTATTTAAATACAATATGTTACCGCTTTTTTGCGAATCAAATAAGTCTGTTACACCAACACTTAACGAGAGGTTGTTATTTAGGAAATATTTGTAAATTCTTAAATCAGCACAAAAAGAAGAACGAGAAAGTTTACAATTTTCGCTATCTCCCTTTGAGGTATAATTTAAATTGACAGATGTTCTCCAACCTTTCCCAAAATCAAAAATGTTTGAGAAGTTTGTCATTAATATGGGGTTATTCAATTGAATCCTCCCAAGATCGGAAGAGCACAC
>CAQBGY010000505.1 GCA_948759685.1 uncultured Eubacterium sp. | reverse complement strand
TGTCGTTAAGGGGATTAAAATACTCTTTTGGATATATTGTTATTCCTGCAACACTCTGAATTTCATCGGTTATCTTTAACCCGTATAATGCCAATAAATCGGTAGTGTAGCTGACTATTGTAGTGAGATTTAAGCTTCCATCTTCCAGAATGAACGACAGGGAGGCATACTTATCAAGCAACACGTTGTAAAGTCCCGAACCGGCAGAAACACCCAGTCCAAGACCGGGATTGACAGCACATCCCTGCGCCGCTGTCAACTCACACCCCATGAATGCTCCTCCCGCCAAAATATCATCAAACGGCTTAATAACCTCTACATCCGTATCGAAATACAATCCGCCGTGGTCGTAGAGTATCTTCAGGCGTGCATAGTCGCTCACAAAAGCATATTTCTTAGCGGCATAGGCCTGCGCCGTATACGGTATAGCATTTACATCGAAATTGTCTTCATTCCATTCTACAATTTCATAGTCGGGAAAGAACTTTCGCCATGAGGCGATACACTTGAGCGCTGATTCAGGCAATGGATTACGACCGAACCAGCAATAATGTATTATTTTAGGAATCATTTTTGCAAAAACGACAATACTCGCCACATTATCTGCCGCAGTAGACATTAAACCATTCTACGAAATTGAAATAATCGTATTTACGACGACCAAAGCAATTTACATATTAGTTTAGCAGCCCAAGTCCTTCAGCCTCATAACCAGGGATATAAACCGCTGATTTATACTGCGGATAAGGATGATTAACAAAGGCAATTTTATTCTTGATATCAATTGCATCAAAACGCTTCAACCAGCACTCGTCGGTATCATCAAAGAATGAAAAAATTGCAAAAAGATTGTTCCTGTTTATCCTATTGCACCGCTTGTTCCAGATTTTTATAGCATTGTCGGCTTCATGATAATGCAAAAAATGGAGCTCAATCAATGGGAGACCATTCGCCCCGCCTAAATTAAATATTGGATACTTCAAATCTGTTTTATGGAGCGGGGATACACAGATTTTTAGTTCACTTGCCAAATAATCATCCAGATGCTCTAAAAACGTAAGGTAATGATCATGGTAGAAAAACATGTTTATAGTAGGCGATAAAAATTGCAGACCTAAATCATGGTATATGAAACCACCATTGCAATTATTTGACAGCAATGTGAACTCTTTATTTCGCAATGCCTTACGCATTTTAGGCAAAATAAAGAACCGCCTAAACCAATTATTCCATCGAAGTGTAATCCGATTGTTATAATTAATATTCATATTTTATTTGTTTAGATTTATTTCACAATATGTAGAATATCTTCAACCGGTCGTTTAGATGAACACGGAGTTTTAACGCCATCATCAGGAGGATAACCACCAACGACAAGCACCACAGGACGCTCATTGCTTGGGATGTGCGCTAAATCGCAGATAAACTTATCCTCATCATCCATTCCACCCCAAATTACCGGGCAGTTGACGATGCCCACACTGCTGAGCGCATACAACAAGTTCATACAAAAAATTCCACCGTCAACTATCCACGTATTGCGTTCGTATTCGTTGATATAAAGGCTGAGATTTTGCGTGATGACAAATATCACACCTGGCTGGCCAAATGTTCTGATGCCACCATGCCGTTCCTTGATAGCATTAATTTTGGATGTACTGGTAATTGCATATATTTTTGTTGCCTGACGATTACAAGCGCTTGGGGCCGTCTGAGCCAGTTCAACCGCCTTAGCAATTATTTCCTCCGAGATAGTGCGGGAAGAGTAATTGCGTACACTATGCCGAGAATGAGCTATAAGCGAAAAGGCTTCAAAATCATCTTTGGTAGATTGTAAAGGCATCGCGCCACAATCAATCACTGTCTTTGAATTGTTCAACAGATATTTTGGGATGAAAGAAATATCCAGCCCATGGAGTACTCGGTGTTCTGCATAGACACTAATAATTGCTTCAACAAGTTCTATCGCATTCTTATCTTTTCCCTCGGAACTCTTATAAACCTGATATAATCTTATCAATTCATTTATTTTATCCCTTCCAAAATCTGCCCGGCAGTCAGAAAGTGATAAAGCCTTTTCAATCGTATGACAAAGAATCCGCATTTTAGCAGCTATGACAGGGAGTGTCTCACCCTGCAACCCGCTATTCTTTGCATACAATCTGGCATCTCGGTCAAAACAGGAATCAATATACTTTTTTTGCTTCAAGCCCAAGAGCGAGAGAAAAAATTTAATTGCTCTTTTCATTTTCAATACCTTTGAGTTCGGTTGTTAAGAGTGATGTGCTTAGGGTTCTCAATTGACTGAGATTTATTTCAAACGCCTCAGCGTCAAAAGGTTTTGATATTACCATCTCAAATTCTTCATAAGAACAATCAGAAGAAATCAACCGAGACTCACATTTCAGAGTCTCACATAAGCTTCTGACCTTCTGACGCATAGGCAGAATACAACATCGAGAATGATTGATTAAGGAAAAAACAGCGCCATGGAATGTTGTGGTAAACACGTATTCAGCATTTGCAATCAAGGAGCTGAACTGCAACGCAGAACATTCTATTGTTTTATCAGCCCATATATGCCAAAAGAAAGGCGAAACAATCTTTAATCTATGTTTTTCAGCGAACTTTCTAAGCAATTCAATAATTGCACCGTCAATACCATAAGTATATACCAATAGATACTTATACTTGGGAAGTGGAATTTTTTCCGATAATTCATCAACCTTAACAAGAAGCGTAGGGTCAACCACCAATTGAGTATTGATGCCAAATACTTCTTGTAGCAATTGTTTAGTGTTGGTGTCGCGTGATAAGATACATTTGAAATCTTTAGCGCCCTCTGTCAAAGATAAATTATTTCGAAAGTCGATAGCAGTAGCGTGTCCCGCACTTATGGCATAACCAATTTTAGGTCGCTCGTTTAAAACTCCCTTCCCCCAGAATATCGGACGACAGAAAAATTTATTTGTAACATTCCAAATCTCATCACTACCCCAGATATAACAATCAATGGTACTATCGCTACAATCAATATACGACAGGCGCATTAAATCTCTGAGTGAATATATAGCCTTCTGAACTCTTAAGAAATATGAACGATATGGTCGGGGGGTAGAAACGAGTGCAAAAGCAGATTTAAAGTGTGAACTGGTTTTTATAAACCTGACGTTGTGCCCCTGTTTCTCAAGATAAATTTTCAGAGCATACGCCTGCAAAAAACTTCCTAAGTTTGCAAAAGGTTGATAGACCGTTATTATTGCTATATTCATATTTTTTTCAGCGGTGTATCCTTTTTATAAATCTATCAATGACGGCTTTCCTTTGTGCTGAAGAGAAAACCAAAAGCCATGATATGACAGCCCCGAAAACAGTAGCCATCAAGAAATTCAAAAACAAAAGCCCCCACGTTGTGGCAGGGCATAAATTCCGTATAAAAGTAGCAATGACAAGCATGAGGGTAAAACTCAACAAATTCATCATTATTCGCTTATAGAAAACAATCCATGAAAGGCCAAGACAGTGTGCTGCATACAACGGAGTAAATAATAGATATCGGATTATTCCCACCACAGAACTTATTC
>CAQBGY010000504.1 GCA_948759685.1 uncultured Eubacterium sp. | reverse complement strand
TCTTCCGATCTCGCTGAAAGCGCCGTTCATCTTGACCGTTGACTGGCTCGCCTGGCTTTGCTATTTATGAAGCTAACCACATATCAACGCAGGCTTGAATACCGTAACGCCAATGGTTTTCATCTGTCGCTTTCTCGCAAAGCTTAATAGCACAGTCGAGAAAACGCCGAATGTCACTTGGAATCGGTTGTGTTTCATAATTATATGAGTTTTCAATAAGTCTCATAAACTGATCTAACTCCAACGGTACAATTTTAGACTTTCCCCCATATAGCGCAATAGAAAGATGATTCAAACCGTAAAAGTGCGCTAATGTTGCAGGATTGATAGTTGGAGCAATAAAGAGACAATAGGTGTCTTTTCCAGTCCTTTTCTTTAACTGACCATAATGTCGGGCAACTGGTTCTCCCTCGGATTCATATTGACGTTGACCAGCTTGCAAGGTCACCTCCACGGACAAAGAAAAATCGTCATAATCACATTCAATATCCGGCATATTTCCCGCCGCTGTTGAAAGCGGCTGGCCAGCGTCATCAAAATTGAAGTTCCCTTTAATATTGCCACCATCAAGCATAGTCATTGCCCGCCAAGTATTATACTCAAACATCAATGGAGCATCATAATACTCATCAGCAATAATCTCATTAAAGGTATCAATAATTTCTGAGTACAACGCATAAGACTTTATCTCAGTAACTTGTTCATGAATGACGTTAGCCTTATGCTGTTTTACTATCTCGTCTCGCAAATCTTTCAGTTCATCAATGTTTTTACCAGCTAATTCTCTCCGTGTAAATGAACCTATACGCATAAGGACATCAACAATGTTGTCTCTATCGTCTGTATAAAGTGCAGGAGAAGTTGCTGAAAACAAATGGGCTTTATAAGCGTATATATCATCAATAAACACAGGGTCTCGTGGCACAGTTGAGAGAATAAAATCCACTTCGACAGTTTTGTCTGCAAAAACGGATATAGAGCGATTTCTATGAGAAATAGAGATTAGCCCTGTATATCTCAAGTATCGGAAGCAAGCATCCGCATAGTCACGCATATTGCTCTTTTGAGTGGCAATAAACTTTTTCAAACTTCCATCAGTTGTTTCCCTTGTTCTTGTTTTCCCGGCAGCAATTCTATCTCCATGTATTTCTAAAATTGCGTTTTCCCATACCCTATTAACAAAACACTTATATTGCCCCTTATTTTGTTCTTTTTCTTCTCTAAAATGTAAAATGGAATCCCGCACAATATCAAATTTGCGATAATCCGTCATTTGGACAGCAAATATCTTAAATTCATCGAATGTAATGTACTCCAATTCCCGAACTAATCTTAAAATCTCAAGGTAAGGACGAATGCAGAAAGTTCCAGCAATGTTTTGATTCTCTACATGATAGGGAGAGGGTAATTGAAACTTTAGTAATTGACGAAGATAAATTTCCTGTGGACGCTTTCCATAAATAAAGGCATTCCCTGCTTCTGTTAGCTCTATGCAAGGTTTTAAGTTTATAAATCCTAATGCTTTCGGCGCTCGATTGATTCTATCTCTGGCACTAAAAGCCTTATCCGCAGGAGAGCCTTTTCCCTCAAAAAAATCACTCTGTGCTAATTCATCGATAAACTGCTCTTGTGTTGATTTGTCCCATGCACACCCAGAAAATTTTTCATACAATAACTGAATTTCTGGTATCATCTTTGCAGGTGTTCTTGGCGAAGTAGTAAAAAAGAGTAACTTATTATCAATTCTTGCCATTACAACACCTCCTTAATAGTTCTTTACAACAATATGCATCTTATCATTGTTAAAACGGTTTCTTATATTGACAGAGTAGTTTTTATAATATTCATCAAAGATATATTCGCCATAAAGTTCCTCTGTCAATGGTGTTTTTCCAATGACCATTAAGGCACGACATGGTAAATTTCTAAAATCTGCGGCTAACCGCCTGTGTTCAGTTTCATCAAAACCATTCATCATGTCAATATTGCCATAGTCATTAAACACACAATCGTAGGGTGGGTCAAGAAAGATAAAGTCATCTTCTTCCGCCATATCAAAAACTTCTCCATAATCGAGATTAAACAACTCGGCGCGTTGTAGCAACTCGCTGTGTTGTTGTGTCACCAGCCTTGTATTAAGATTTGGGTATCGTCCAAAGGGAACATTATATTCGCCATTATTGTTATAGCGAATCATTCCAGAATAGGCTGTTTTATTGATGAAAAAGTATAAAACACCGTCTAAGAAACTATCATCTGGGTGATTAAACAGTTCTCTCATACGGTAATATAAATCCTCATTTGCATTGGGGACTCGTTCCTCTGGCGTTATCGCTTTTAGTCTCTTAAATTCTGCTTGATTGACTTCATAAATTTTTTGAAGCGCATCAAGCTGTGTACGCATAGTGTGGTAGTCATCCCTTAACTGCTGATAAAATGTCATTAATCGGGCATTTGCGTCATTGACAATGGCGCTATCTGGTTCCAGATAAAAGAAAACTGCGCCGCCACCGAAAAATGGTTCAATGTAACGGTGAAAATCATCAGGTATATATTGAAGAAAGCGAGGGATTTCCCTTGATTTTCCTCCACGATATTTCAAAACCGGGTTCATCAGCACACCTCACTTTCTAAAAATTCTAACGTAGAAACTAAATTACTCCACGTTTATTGTAACACATCGAACCGTTCTTTACAACCCGCTTTCCTTTTGAAAAGCTTTTTATCTTCCGGCCTGTTCTAACATCTGCTTCACGAAACTTTGAAACGCTCCCGCCATTTCCTCGTCCATAGCGATTGCCTGTCCAACCTGAGAAGCGACAGCCGCCGCCACATCGTCCGCCGTAATCTGCTCCTGCGGCTTATCCGGCAAAGCGGCTTTGATTTTTTGTATCATACCAGCAGTAGCCGTGTCCTCTGACTTCGTGCCGCTGTCTATATCGTTCTTTATATCCCGGAGAATAGCGAGAAACACACTTTTGATTTTTTCTATCTCCGCTTCATGCTTTCCTATCTTTTGAGCGGTCAAGAATTGCATATCCTGTCTGGCTTCGCTCCGATACTCTGGCTTGTTTTTCATCAAATCACTGATAGAGGAAGTCGCCAGATCAATAATCTGGTTGCGGGCCATAATCCCTCTTGCGGCGGTATCTGAAAAGTAAATCTGTATCAGGTTTACCAGTCGGGGAAAACTCTTGTGTTCCATCAGACGGTTAAGTATCTCCGCATTGACTGTTCCCATCACAAGACCCTTGATTGCTCCCTCGGACAGCCCCAATTCTGATATATCGTAGCTTTTCGGTACGCTGACAGTGGTTAGGCCCAGTATGTAATCCGTGGACACATGAAATACCTTTGCCAGCTTTACCAGGATGTCGCTGCTGATATTTTTAGTCTCCCCGCTTTCTATCCGGCTTAACTGAGAGGGGGCCAGTTCCATCCGTTTCGCCAATTCCTTTTGGTTCCAGCCTTTCACTGAACGCAAATCGGCTATCCGCTCTCCTACCGTCCCCAGCAAATACATAGACCACACCCCCTATTTTTTATTATACCAGAACGATTGCAATTTTGCAATTCTCAAAGTG
>CAQBGY010000503.1:2740-3587 GCA_948759685.1 uncultured Eubacterium sp. | reverse complement strand
GTGGCTGGCATCATATATTCTGGCTGAATACTATTTTGATTTTATGGATTGGGACACTTTGTCCGGTAACGTGGATACTAAATTATTCAGAAATATATTAGAGCTGATCAAATTGCAACCCAGTATAGAGGAGATTACATTAGATGGGAAAATCGTAGAGGTACCTCATAAGGATGTGATTGAGCAAAAACAATGCTTGCTTTGCCCGATAACGATTTCTAGCGTTAATCAGGTACAAATTGCATACGGGATGTTGGGAACTGAGAAGGTATCGTTTGTCGGATATCCCCTCGATACGTCTATTTGTTCGATTGCCTCTAACGGGTGCTTTGGTATATCTGCGACTAGTACTCATCAAAAAGTAATCTGGGAATTTATTAGACAATTCTATGTAGAACGTGAAATAACGGCATTTGGGACAAATGAAAATACACTGTCTATCAGGTTGGAAGATGCCGTTAATTTGGAAAAGGAGACGGAAGGTACAATTGTGATCGGCCAGGGAGAAGGTGCTTACGAGGTGAAAGTTGGATTGCCTACGGAAGCTGATCGGCTAATTTTAACAAAACTCATAGGGTCTTTTGATCGTTTACACCGCTACGATCCCTTGGTGGTTGAAAAAATTATTACTCTTGCCACCCCATATTGGAATGATGAACAAGATATTGACACTACAATAAAACAGATTGATTGCTGCTTAAAGGAGTATTTTTCAAGTATATGATGGGAGGTAGAACTATGAAACGAATCTTATTTTTAGTTGCATGTATGTTTCTGTCTGGCATTAGCTTATCAGGCTGTGGGACGGAGCAGAAGGTCACTGAGGCTGCGGTAGCAGAGGACTCGG
>CAQBGY010000503.1:2272-2730 GCA_948759685.1 uncultured Eubacterium sp. | reverse complement strand
AATCAGGAATTGATTTTAGCCGGTATTGACCTTGATGCTGACGTTCTTTCGGCGGTAACGGTTTTTAATGAGACCAGCAATGGCATCGTTATAACGGTGAAAGACTATGGCGATGGCTCCGGTGTATTGTCTGATGATACGCTGGCCAAAGTATGTAAGGATGTCATGACTGGAGATATCCCTGACATGTACATTATGTCATCCGCTTCAATCTGGCCGGTAGACTTTTTAAATTCTCAGAATGTGTTCGTGGATTTGTATCCGTTTTTAGATGACGATTCGACTATTTCCCGAGATGATTTTTTTTCAACGATTCTGAAAACGGCGCAGAAGGATGATGAACTTTGTTGTTTTCCCGTCAGCTACATGCTGAAAGGAATATGGGGATTGCCAGAGTATTGTGATGGCACCAGATTTCCGGTTGACCGTGTTTCTGAGCTGTGTCAGTTGTATCCTGA
>CAQBGY010000503.1:0-2262 GCA_948759685.1 uncultured Eubacterium sp. | reverse complement strand
TATTTTCTTCTATGGATCTGATCAATATGGAAGTATCTCAAAATCTGGATTCGTATGTGAACTGGGAGACGAGGGCGTGTGACTTTGCGTCCGAAGAATTTATAAATGTATTAAAGGCGGCCGGCAATTTGCCTGGATACCGACCGATGGACAGAGATGAAACAATGGATTATGCTGCAGGGACGTATCTGCTTGAGGGGCGCCAGTTCTTTGCACCATATACGGTCTCCGATTTTAAAGCATATATCATGATGACAGAAAGCATGGAGTTTAATCCTTATGGTGGAGATATGGTTTCCATGACGCTTACTGATTCAGAAGTAGCGCTGGACATTCAAAGTTCCTTTGCGATCACCGGCGCATGCAGTGATCCGAATGCTGCATGGCAGTTCTTACGTACTTTTCTGGAGTTGGAATATCAGCAGTCGCTTTCTACTGCTACTTCGCCTGCTTTGCCGGTAAACATCCATGCATTTACTGCCGAGACGGACAGATTGCTGACTGAAAATAATGGGACAAAGGCTGATTTTGACCGGATTCTGGAATTGGTGGAATCAGTAAAGGTAGATATTACATCTGATGTACGGATCGAGTCCATTCTATATGAAGAAGCGACCGCCTATTTTTCCGGCAAGCAAACGGTTGAAGATGCAGCTCGTATGATTCAGGAGCGGGTGTCTGCTTACTTGATGGAGTATGAGGAGCTTTCATAAGACTTGCGCAATTATTGAGGTAATGTATTATATATCAAGATAACTTTAGTTTTAGGATTCTGAGAAGTTATCAGACAGAAACGGAGGATTAAATATGAAAAAATGCACTTTAGGAATTATTCTTGTGTTTACGTTAATTTTGGGCATGAGTATGACGACATTTGGCAGCGAAATTCAGCCAAGGGAATTTTCATCATATGCAGCCCCGGTATTTACGATCAGAAATGCTTTGATATATGATAATATTGAGATTAGATCTGTCAGAACTGATGCTCGAGTGGTATTATATTCGGGGCCTGAAGTAAATGAATCAACTGTGATTATGGCAAGTTCACAGGGATACATTATTTATAATGTTCCGGTTGCAGCTAGATATACCCTTACCTGGACTGACAGTTGGGGTGGAGGCTGGTACTGGTACTGATTCTCACTCAAGCATAGACATGACGATAGGCTTATGGAAAGCTTAGTTTGATTATAAAAACATTACCTCAATTATTGATACATGGTCGTTTTGCATTATAGCAGTTTATATGTGAAGAAAACAGTCGGTTTTCATTGATTTTATGACCGCACCAGTCGGCTGCGGGTTTCTGCTGGCGATTTTGCTTGGGGTTGTAATCGCCGTTTTGCGGAATGTCAATTTTATGCATCTGCATAATTTTGCGGGAGCAGACGAAAGATTTCGGGAAGGATGGAGGGGTTTTCTGAAAAAGCTTCTGCTGGTATTTGGCGCGACCGTGTGTCTGTCCCTTGTCTTTTCTGTTCACTCGGGCAGGCTGTATGTGGCGGTGGCAGAAATCATCATGAGACTGACGGGAATGGATGCGTTAGACCGGATGGCGTTAGCGCAGGGAAACAGCGGTATTTTGTTTGCAACAATGGATATATCGTGCGGCTTTGCGGGGGCGATTGTTCCGAATCTCTTTACGCTGGCAGTGATGTTTCTCATATACCTGGTCTATCAGGTCGTATATCTGTTGTTTGTATCAAAGGTAAATGAACCGGCTCTCATATGAACCGGAAAAAGCCAAACCGGGTAACAGCGGTTTGGCTTTTTGGATTGACTGTATTGTACTCCGTGGTACGTTTGTCTATGATAAAAAGGTTTAAATCGGTTAAAAATGTGTTATAATGGGTAAAACAGATTAGGAGGTATGCACATGGAACTCAGAGCAGAAGATGTTTTCCGTCCCGGGGCATTTCCGGAGTACACCTATATATCACGAAAATCTGCCATTTCCGATTTGCCTTATGAATTTCGGTTGATGCAGGCTATCAAAGTATCCGGATTTTTAACTTCGCTGATAGGCCCTTCCAAAATGGGAAAGACTATCCTGTGCGAAAAGGTCATTGGGTTTGAGCATATCGTGGAAGTTTCCGGAGCGGACTTTGATGAAGATACGGATTTCTGGAAGCTGATTTCTGCCAAAGCAGGACTCGCATACGAGGGTCAGTTTGCATCTGAAAAACAGATCCCCAGCACCAGCGATAAATATATGATATTGACTCGCAATAACTGCACTTAAAAGAAAGATTTTTAAAAATT
>CAQBGY010000502.1 GCA_948759685.1 uncultured Eubacterium sp. | reverse complement strand
CGACCACCGAGATCTACACTCTTTCCCTACACGACGCTCTTCCGATCTATTATCAGACTGCCTATAAGTACATTATGGAAAGTGTGGCATACACCTGGTTTAACCGCCTGATTGCGATTCGTTTTATGGAGATTAACGACTATCTTCCGTCTCATATTCGTGTTTTGTCTTCTGAAAGCGGCAAGATGGAGCCGGATCTTGTGACGACTCCTTTTGATGCGGATTTGACATTTACAGATAAAGAGAAACAGGATGTGGTGCGATTAAAGAACGAAAATCATCTGGATGAATGTTTCCGGCTGTTATTCATTAAACAATGTAACGCGTTAAATGAGATACTTCCAACGCTTTTTGAAAAGACGGCAGATTATACGGAGCTTTTGCTGAATATTTCTGTGATTGATAAGGAGGGCGTTGTCTATCATCTGATTCATGATATTTCGGAGGATGATTTTAATATTGAAAAAGGCGGACAGGTGGAGATTATCGGCTGGCTGTATCAGTATTACAATACGGAGCCTAAGAATGAAGCTTTTGCCAAGAACGGTAAGATTACGAAAGAAGAGATTCCTGCGGTGACACAGCTTTTTACGCCGGACTGGATTGTGCGCTATATGGTGGAGAATAGTCTCGGGCGTCTGTGGGTGGAGGGGCATCCAAATGATTTGCTGAAATCCAAATGGAAATACTATCTGGACGAAGCGGAGCAGGAGCTGGAGGTGCAGGAGAAGCTTGACGAGATACATAAAGAGTATGCGAAGCTGAATCCGGAGGATATTCATTTTATCGATCCATGTATGGGCAGCGGACATATCCTTGTCTATGCCTTTGACGTGTTGATGCAGATATATGAATCTGTCGGGTATTCCCAGAGAGATGCTGCGAGGAGTATCTTGGAAAATAATCTCTACGGTTTAGATATTGACGATCGGGCGTATCAGATGGCGTATTTTGCGGTGATGATGAAGGCGAGACAGTATAATAGGCGGATTCTATCTGCTGAAACCGTTTGTCATGTGTATTCCATACAGGAGAGCAATCATATCAATAGAAACCAGCTCGCATATTTTGGTGTGGGTTTCAGTGATATGGAGAGAAATGATGTGTTGAATCAGATCGGAGGTTTGCTTGACACATTCAAGGATGCGAAAGAGTATGGTTCTATTTTGCATGTTGAGGATTATGATTGGGAGTTGTTGAGACGATTTGTAGATAATGTTGATGCTGATGGGCAGATGACGTTTGACACGGTGGGATTGGAGCAGACGAAGGAAAAACTGCGGATGTTGATTGACATTGGCGAGGTGATGGCGAGGAAGTATGAGGTGGTTGTGACGAATCCGCCGTATATGGGGATTTCAAATGGGAATGCAAAGTTAAATGAATTTGTGAAAAAGAATTATCCAGATAGCAAGAGTGATTTGTTTGCGGTATTTATTGAGCGTTGTGGAGAGATGGTTAAGAAAAATGGGTATCAGGCAATGATTACGCAACATGCGTGGATGTTTTTGTCCAGCTATGAAAAGTTGCGCGCAAAGTTGCAAATGGTAGATACAGTGAATATGGCACATTTGGGGGCAAGGGCGTTTGAAGAAATTGGTGGGGAAGTGGTGCAAACTGCCAGTTTTGTAATGAGAAAAAGTCATCTGGAATGGTATAAAGGCACTTACTGTAGGTTGATTGAACCAACAACGCAGATAGGAAAAGAAGAGATGTTCCTTGCGGGAGAGAACCGCTATACGGCAGTGCAGAATAATTTTACAAAAATTCCAGGCAGTCCAGTCGCTTATTGGGTGAGCAATAAAGTTTTGCAAATTTATTTAAATAATCAGATTCTTGGAGAAATAGCAGATGTGAGACATGGTCTTTCAACAGGGAAAAACGAAATTTTTGTTAGGTTATGGACAGAAATTAACTGGAAAAAGGTAAATAAATCTATAAGAAAAAGGGAGCAGCTTTCAGAATGTTCTGCAAAATGGTATCCGTATAATAAAGGTGGGGAATATAGAAAATGGTATGGCAATGCGAATTATGTGTTATGGTATAATATTGTTGGACAATCAAAAATGGCAGGCTTTTCAGGACATAGACATGATGGGAAAGAACGTTACTTTCAAGAAGGCATAACATGGTCCTTTATTAGTTCCGGTAAATTTGGAGTAAGATATACACCGACAGGATTTGTATTTGATGTAGCTGGATCATCTATGTTTTTTGATACAGAAATTGTGAAATATGTAACAGGTTTACTATGTTCAAAATTAGGATCATTTTTTATGAGCATCCAAAATCCTACTCTTAATTTTCAAGTAGGAAATCTAAAAAATGTTCCAGTTGTTTTTGATAAGAAAATAGAGATAGAAAGACTTTCCAATAGTTGTATCGGATTGTCTAAGACTGATTGGGACTCCTTTGAAAACTCATGGGATTTTTTACAACATCCGCTTATTCGTTACTCATCATTTTCTATGGAAAAAATGAGAGAAGATGATAAAAAGTATTTTAAAGATATGAATTGTATTGAAGATGCTTTTACAAATTGGCAAAATGAGTGTTTTCTTCGTTTTAATCAAATAAAAGCAAATGAGGAAGAACTGAATCGTATTTTCATTGACATATATGGTTTGCAGGATGAGCTAACGCCGGAAGTGGAGGATAAAGATATAACAGTTTGCAAGGCAGATTTACAGAGAGATATCAAGAGTTTAATTTCTTATGCGGTTGGCTGCATGTTTGGTCGTTATTCCCTTGATGTAGAGGGACTTGCTTACGCTGGTGGTGACTGGGATGATAATAAATACAGTACATTTATTCCCGACAAGGACAATATCATTCCTATTACAGATGAGGAATATTTTGAGGACGATATTTTTGGCTTGTTTTGTAGTTGGCTAAAAAAAGTGTATGGAAAAGATACACTGGAACAGAACTTGGATTTTATAGCTTCTGCACTTAGCAATAAAGGCAGCACATCCAGAGAAATCATTCGTAATTATTTTGTAAATGATTTCTTTAAAGACCATTGTACAACTTATTCAGTGATAGGTTCGGGTAAGCGCCCTATATACTGGCTCTTCGACAGCGGCAAACAGAACGGATTTAAGGCACTGATTTATCTGCATCGGTATAATGCAGATACCATCGGAAATCTGCGTGTTGATTACTTACATCGTATGCAAAGAATTTATGAGTCGGAAATAAAACGTATGCAGGATATGATAGACCACAGCACAAATAGCCGGGAGGTAGGGACAGCAACAAAGCGAAGGGAAAAATTGCAGAAACAGCTAAAAGAGTGTCGTGATTATGATGAAAAGATCGGACACTTAGCATTATCTCGGATAGAACTTGATTTGGATGATGGTGTTAAGGCAAATTATAGAAAAGTACAAACGGCGAGAGATGGCAGATTTTATGAAGTGCTTGCAGATTCCAAAAGCATTATGGCAAAAGAAAAATAAAATGGGGAGGAATGTAATGGAAAATGCTTTGTTAAAAGATTACACAAAAGAAGAAACAGAATTTGCAATATTCTGTATTGAAAACGTGGCGTTATACTTGAAAGTTGACGCTGCGGTTGTGTATGATGCATT
>CAQBGY010000501.1 GCA_948759685.1 uncultured Eubacterium sp. | reverse complement strand
CGTGCGCACGGTGTACGCCCTGCCGAAGTTCACCATTCCTGACGACAAGCTGCTGCTGGTGGAACTCTACGAGAAGAACGGCGGGCGGCATCAGGTTGTCCGGGTGGAGAACGCCGACATCGTGAACGCAGAAGTAATTAACGAACTAAAAATCAAATAGGGAATGAAGAAACATATCTTTATAATGATACTCTTTGTGCTGTGCCTGACCTCGTTTCAGGCACACGCACAAAGATACCTGCCGGGCATGAAAGGCTTGCAGGTCACGGTAGGCATGGCGGACGGGGTGCATTGGAACTCCGACACGGATTTCGCCTACCATATCGGGGCGGCGTACAGCGTTTATACCAAGAACGCCAACCGCTGGGTGATTGGCGGGGAGTACCTGCACAAAAAGTATGACTACAAGGATATGCAGATACCCGTAGAACAGTTCACCGCAGAGGGTGGCTATTACCTGAAATTCCTTTCGGACAGACGAAAGACCTTTTTCCTCTCACTGGGACTATCGGCACTCGCCGGGTATGAAACAAGCAACCGAAGCGAAAAGCTCTTGCCGGACGGCTCTACCTTGCTGGATAAGGACTGTTTTGTGTACGGCGGGGCTTTAACGCTGGAACTGGAAGCCTACCTGACCGACCGGATAGCCTTGCTTGTCAGCGCAAGGGAACGGGCGTTGTTCGGCTCGGACATAGGCAAGTTCCACACGCAGGTATCTGTGGGACTGAAATTCATTATCAACTGACCGCTATATAATAATGTATATGAAGAATGTAATGTATAAAATCATCATGGGCTGCTACATCGTGGCCGCCCTCGTGCTTGTCACCGCCTGTAATGACAACTTGGATATTCAGCAGGCATACCCGTTCAGCATCGAAACGCTGCCAGTACCCAAAAGGCTGAAAGTCGGGGAAACCGCCGAAATACGCTGCCGACTGGTGCGTGGCGGCTATTACCAGCCGACTACCTATCAGATAAGGTACTTCCAGCCGGACGGCAAAGGGAAGCTGGAAATGGATAACGGCACGGTGTTCCTGCCCAATGACCTATACCCGCTGGAAAAAGAAACATTCAGGCTCTACTACACCTCGGCATCGACAGACCAGCAGACGATTGACATTTATATCATCGACAGCTTCGGGCAGATGCAGCAACTTTCGCTATCGTTCAATAATGACAGCAATGAGAAGAAATAAATTATTTTGTGGGAATTTGTTAAATAAGCACCCTGATACATATCTGGGTGCTTATTTTTTCGCTACTTTTGCAAAAAAATCTTGTATATGACTATAAAACAGATTGAAATCAAAGATTTCTGGAAAAAATTCAATATTAAGTGGAAACTTAATCCCGATGTGAATATTTTGACGGGTATTAATGGCGCAGGTAAAAGTACTCTTTTAGACTTAATTGCATGTATAATTGTAGGAAGTAGATTACCTAAAGCGATGTTAGAAAAAGCATCTATGGTGAAAATTAAGTTTGATGAAGATGAAGCCACAATAGTGAATATAAATTTTAACGATAGCTACTTAAACCTGACAAAAAAAGCACAAGAAGATGAGATACTTAAGGAATTGCAAGAAGATGTTGAAGATGATTTTGTTAATACAAGTAGGAAAAGTAGACTAAATAGCCTAATGTTAAATGCTTCTATTAGCTATGTTACAACTAAAACTAAAGGGAAAATTCCTGCAAAAGAATTTTTAAGTAATCTAAATATAGATGTAATAAGTACTTTTGATGAACCGTTGTCATATATTGAAGATAAGACAAAATGGGATTCTTTACATGAAGAGGGGGTATGGTCTAGTTTAGATAAAGAACTTCACGAACTCCAAGAACAATATTCTTATTATATTGGTAATTTAGCAAATACAATTGAAAAAATGGTATTGTCTGGAGTTCAACCTAAAATAGAGGCTTTATCAAATTTATATGCGCCCAAAAATTTATTTATTAAAATCATTAATGAATTATTTAATTCTACGGGCAAAATTATTGACACAGATAAAAGTAAATTAGGTTTTAAAATAATAGAAGATAATATTCCTATCTCAATATATGAATTATCTTCAGGCGAAAAACAAATGTTATATATATTATGGAAAGTTCTTCTTCAGAATCAAGAACCATATATATTATTTTTAGATGAGCCTGAAATATCTCTCCACGTAGATTGGCAAGAATTACTCATAGAAAAGATTCGTTTACTGAATCCCAACTGTCAGGTATTAATTGCCACTCATGCTCCTTCTGTTCTATTAGATGGTTGGCAGCCTTTCGTTACAAACATAGATGATATTAAATTCCGAAATCAGAAGAAATGACAACAGATATTACATCAGGTGGTACATCAAACTTCTTAGCAACGAAAAAATACTTTCGAGCCAATCATTCAACAGCTAAAGAGCGTGTTGTCGTATTTGTTGAAGATGAAATAGACTCCGTTTTTTGGCGTCATTATTTTGAAAAATGTGAAACAAATAAAATATATGAAATCAAAGTTTTACGCTGTCCTAATAATGAATTATGTGGGAAAGACGCATTGATTAAATATATACAATTAGATACTTTAGGACCTAACAAATTAATAGCAATTGATGCTGATTATGATTATATATTAGATAACTACCATACATACACTGAAGAACTTAGAAAATGTAAATTTGTATTACATACTTATGATACATATGCAATAGAGAATTGCAAAATTACTCCTAAATTATTAAAAGAATCAGTTTATTTAACATCTTTTTGCGAGTATATTACAGAAGATGTAGAAACAATGATTACAGAAGTTTCTCAAATATATTTTAATTTATTCGTTTTGCATCTATTTTCAACAAATAAGAAAGATGGATTTTATAAACAAGCAAAATTCAAATCGGATTTACATAAATTATCTTTTAAGAGAGATAAGATATCATCCACGACAAAAGAATATATAGATAATAGAGTAAAAGCATGTGATAGCTATATTCAAAGGTATCAAGATGATTATAAATTATTTTTATCATATATAAAGTCATTAGGGATTAATGAAAATAATTGTTGGCAATATTTTAATGGGCACGATGCCTTTGAAGAAATTGGAATCAAAATAGCAACAAACCTATCATGCTATTATCGAGGTAAATATTTTGAATGGCTTTCAGCAAGTGTATCAAATGTAAAGCAGAGAGAAAATCTATTGAAAAAATTCAATAACTCAACAAAGGTAAATAACTCAACGCATCAATTAAAAGATAGAATAACAGAAATTCTATATGATATAAAACCAGATATGGAATGGGAACCTTCGTTAAAAATCAATGAACATATATGTTCTATGTACACAAAGCCTTGAAATCAGTTGAAAAATAGCGGCGGCAACTTGCCACCGTTATTTTTCAACTGATTTCAAGGCCTCTTTATGGGGACATTTTTCTCTAACCATACCTCCTGTTCAAAGTTGTATTCGCCCGTTATGACCGCCGTATGGTCGTCTATGGCTACAAACCTAACACTCTCATAGCTTATGTAAATCTTTGCATAAGCTTTGTTATGTATAGGGAATAATTATGTAAAGTTTACATTAATCTTACATATTG
>CAQBGY010000500.1 GCA_948759685.1 uncultured Eubacterium sp. | reverse complement strand
AAGAATCGCCGCCGGAAAGAGTTTGAAATTTACTGCCACAGTACAAAGCCCTATGCAATCTCTAAAAATGTAAAATGGACTGTGACGGATGCGGACGGTAAGGATGCAAAGACCAAGGGTGTCACTGTGGCAGCAAACGGCACAGTAAAAACAGCAGCTTCAAAAACGCTAAAAACACCTGCCGGAACCTACACGGTTACCGCCACGGCTGTCGGCAGCGATGGCAAAACTTTCAACGGTAAAACCGGCTCTAAGATCTTTACCGTCATTGAATCATCTGCCATCAAGAAAGTCGCTTTTATTGACGATGCTACCAAGAAAGCGCCCCTGAAAAAAAGCATTAAGACAACCGACAGCAAAACAGCAGATACTAACAATAAGGTCATTAATTTAGCAGACTATCTCTCCGTGACAAAGGCAGGCGCCACCGCCAAAGACGATACTGTCATCAAAGGCAGCGACGCCCTTGCGGAAGTCGTCTGGTCCAGCAGCAATACCAAGGTTGCCACCGTCACCGATGGTGTGATTACGGCTGTCGCCCCCGGCAAGGCAACTATCAAAGCTACCTCCAACGATGGACTCAACAAGAGTGCATCCTACAGCGTGACAGTCATACAGCCTGTCACAACCATTACCATAAACGGTCCCCAAAAGGTAGCTGCCGGAAAGGGAATTTCACTTACTGCCAAGGTAGTTCCCGCAAACGCAAGCAACAAGAAATTAGTCTGGACCGTAAGCGGCGATGGTAAAATTGTCAGCATCAATAAAAGCAACGGTAAAATCAAAACCCAAAAAGGCGCTACTGGGAAATATACGGTAACAGCCAGTGCCGCAGATGGTCTTATAGCCGCTCCCGCAACTTACGAAATCGAGATTGCGAATGAAGAAATCACAAAGATCACTGTCAGCGCGAAAAAACTGACCCTGTTCCCACCCAATACAAGCGCTACGCAAAGTACAACAGCAACCCTGACTGCAAAAGTGGAAGGAAAAGTGGGGGGCAGTACCTCTGTCAGCGTTTTATCGAATCCCTTGGTTGCATGGACCAGCAATGCGCCCTCCATCGCCTCTGTTGATCAGACAGGTGCGATTACTGCCAAAGCGCCCGGCAAGGCGACCATCACCTGTGCCGCTACCGACGGTAGCAACAAGAAAGCAACCTGTGCGGTAACCGTCACTGTGCCTATGTCCAAGCTGGTGATCGGCCCTACAGACGGAAATAATGGTGATGTCGCCATCGGCAAAAATATTAAGATGGCAGCCAAATACTACAGCAATTATGGAACGCCTAACAATAAAAAAATTGTGTGGCAGATTTATGGATATGGCGATACCAGCTTAGCGGATAAAGTATCCATAAACAAAAATAATGGTACGGTTTCAATAGATAAGAGCTTGAAACCTGAAGAGCTTGAAACACTTGGAGCCAAACGTTATGTAGGTATTCAGGCAGTTGCGCAGGATGGCAGCGGCGTAAAATCAAATATTTATCCTGTGTATATCTGTCCCAACTATATTGCAGCGCAGATTGCATATCTGCCCGTCAAAGACAGCTATAGCGGCTACTTTTACATAGTCGGTACCGCATATAAAATTGAGACAGGAAAAAACAAAGGGAAACCAGACTGGTCAAAAGCTGAGCCGATTACCGATTATTGCACCGCCACAGTAACCGGTCCCAAGAATTCGGGAATCTCAAAGCAGTACAACCAAGGATGTGCCATATACCAGCCCATACCGACCAATTATACTTCCCTAATGTTAGATGATGATGAGTCTGCAATAAAAAGACTCAAAATAAATGAACTTGCAAAAATGTCATTAACTATAAAATTAAAAGACGGTTCGAACCTGACCGCAAAGGCAAATAATATATATGCCATTTGCTATCCCAAAAAGTTGGAAGGCGAAAAAACTACAACTGTTGTCGGCTATTTTGAACTTACGAGAAAATAGGAAGAAGGGCCGCCCATCGTGGGCGGCCCTTTTCATTGACTTTTCCCCCAAAAAAGCATAAGATAGATACAGGGTTTTTGTATTAATTTGTATAAGGGGGTATTCAAATGGCAGTAAAAGAATTTCCTGCGGGCGCCCAGTTAATCCAAAGTGAACAGAATCTGACCGCCCTGCATGTCATCGCGAAAGGAAGCGTGTGCGCCTCTTATCCGGGAGGTACTTTTTATCTGAAAAAAGGGGATGTGATCGGTGTCTGTGAGATCTTTTTCGGCTCTCACTTTATCACCTATGAGACGGAGGAGACCACAGGGATTGCCTCCTATCCGTGTACGGCCGCGCAGCTTTCCACGCTGATGCAGAAAAGCGTGGATCTTGCGAATATGATCGTCTCCTCGTTGTTCCGCCAGTTTCGTGAAATATATGACCAGTATGAACTGATGCGCTTCGACTGCGAAAATATTTATCATTTCCTGATGGATCGCTATGAAGAGTACAAGTCCGTTTGTGTCAAGCACGGAATTACCCCCAGAGCGCTGCCTGATATGGAAGATTTAGCGCCTCTTACGCTGGAAGAAGATCTGGAAAGCTGGCTGGACGTTTACTACGAGCAGTTGACCACTATGGTCACCGCAAAGTCCTCCAAATTTCACGAACCTGATTTTCTTGCGGGTGTCGTCCTGAAAACGGATCAGGATATTCACCACATCATTTCCATATGCCGCGTTTTTTATGACTACAAGGCGGACATCGCCAGCTTTTTGATGAATGAAAATCATCTGGACTTCTTTGATCTCTACGCGAGCCTTCTATATCGGATCGGGGCAAACGATCAGGACTCCACAACCGTGAGCGCAAAAATTTCCACAATGATGATCCAGATGGAAGATCTGCCCTCCATCGACAAGGAAATGTATCAACAGAGAGTTGCGGAATACCGGACCAAACTGGAAAATCTCGGGGAAGGCAGCGGGGAAGAGAGCCCTACTACGGTTGACGATGTGCCCGATGTGGAAGACTCCATGAATAAGATTCTCACCTACGCAGAGGTAAGCAGCGAGACTGCTGCCGCTTTCCGCGAGGCTGTGAAGAAGTTTGCCCAGATGACGGATAAGAACGCTTCTGACGACGCAGCAAGAAAGCTGCGCATGACGATCACGAAGCATTTCTATGTCATATATGAAAAGGCCTTCTTAAAGAGCATGAAGGAGCCTTCTTCCGTGCCCAAAGTAGTAAAAATGTTCTTCAATTTCGGCTATGTGGATGAACATCTGGCAGGCCTTGAGAACGCCGCCTATCTGTACAAGATAGTCGACAAGCTTCCCACCGACCCGGAGCGCAAGGTTTATACGGCCTACGAATGGTTTACCGCCATCTATAAGGGCATAAAGGAGCCCAGCCGCAACGAGTTTGACGCAGACTTTCCCACTTTTCTGCGTGAGCAGAAAATGTCCGGCAATATCACGGCAGCGGACGAGGCACGGATGCAGAACGACGTGACGGAAAAGGTGCTTTTCGAGATACGCAATATGTTCCAGACCGTCAACAAAATTACCTTCGGCCGCGTGTTAAGCTTCTGCCCCGTCTTTTCAGAACACAATGTTCTGAAGGAGCTGGAAGGCACGCTGGTACCCGCAGACAAGG
>CAQBGY010000499.1 GCA_948759685.1 uncultured Eubacterium sp. | reverse complement strand
TGATTCTGGAATAGCTCCCATATGTAAAGCAATATATGAGATAGGCAAATTCATCATTTGGAGACCTCCTACTACAATTTGATAATTTCTAACATTTCCAGTAGCATACATAGCTGTAATTAATGGCATTGATATACATTCACTTAAGGCAAACATCAAGACTAACTGAATGAATAAAACAGTATGATCTGGAACCTGTCCCAGCCAAATTGACAAAATAAACTCAGTATTAACTATAATGGGCAATGAAATAAAAAGTAATATATAAAAAGAAAATCTGGCTCCTTTATACAATAAACTAATCATATAACCAGTATCTCCAGATGCATATGATTTTGTAATTTGAGGATTTAAAGCAGTCATAAAACTTTGAACAAACCCCTGAATTGCATTATTTACTTGAAATGCAATAGCTCGTGCAGCATTAACTGCTGGCCCACAAAATAAGTTGATAACAATATTACCTCCTTGATCTCGAAATATAGCAGATGATGCACCAATCATATTCCAACTTGCGAATGAAAACATGTTTTTCAATATTTCTTTATTCCAAATAAAATGACAAGAACATTCCTCGAAATTCTTTTTGCAATAAAAACCATAAATGATTCGAATAACAAAAGATAATAAACATATTGTGATAGCATAAAAAATAAGTTTATCCATTGGCGATATCATAATAAAGTATGCTATCATTAACTTACCCACAGCTTCAATAATACTAATATAAGCAAATGCAGACATTCGTTCATGAGCTATAATAACTGCATTATAAGGTACACTAATCAAATTAATTACAAAAGTAATAATGGAAAACTGTAATACCCAGTTAGCTGCATTTAGCCTATCTTGGGGAATTACCATTTTTTCATTTAAGAACCAAACTCCAATACTTTCAGCCAATAAAACTATTATAAAACCTAAAAGCAGTTGAATCATAATAGAAGTAGAAAATACCATCTTTAATTTTATCATATCCCCTCTTCCTAATTCAAAAGTTATAAATCTATTAATAGAAGCAGTTAATGCACCTGATATTATTGAAAACATCATAACTCCTCCCCCAACTACATTATAAATGCCATAGTTTTCAATTCCCAAAGATGTCAATACAACCCTACTTGTATAAAGTGCTATAAGAGTCATACACAACATTCTAAAAGAAAGAAGAGCTGTATTTTTAGCTATTCTTTGATTATCCAATCGCCTATCTACCATAAATTTGTCAGCGTCAACATTGTCAATACAGGATTATAGCAAATACTTACTAGAAAAGTATTAATTTGTTTAATATTCAACTATTGATATAGACTATGATTAGCAAACACTCAACACTATTCACCCTCCTAAAATTCAGTAAGATGAACTTTTAAACATTTGTAAGCACTCAACCATATCCATCCTCTTAAAAATCAAGAAAATGAGCTTTTGAGTATTTTTAAATTTAACGATTTATAATGGTTTATATAAGCATAGAAATAGGAACGAGATCATCATAATTCTTATTCCCATCCATCAAAAGTTTTATTGTAGTTGCGATATAGTCACAAGCATTCAGACCTACATTCTTGCAGGTTTCAATCAGAGTGAAAAATGCCAGTGCTGTTTTAACACCCTCTTCGCTACTAAAAAACAAAGAGTTTTTCGATGTACTATAAAAGGACGGATGGCTCTTTCAACAAGCATATTGTCTATAGTGTAGCGACCGTCATTTCTATAATTCTGAAACTCTTCCCAGCCATTGATCATATAACTCAGCGACTTCCTCATCATCTCACCGTAATGTCTTCTTTTGCTGCCCAACAGCTTCATCGCCCTTTCATATAGGGTTTTATCTAATGGCTCTTCTGACTCCTTAGAATCTGTCTTTTCAGATGAAGCCGAATCACGCATCTCGCAGTCTTCCTTCTATTCATCATGATCGCGCTTCTGATCCGCACGCTTATGCTTCCGACTGGTAGATTTATTGCCGAATGTCATCTTGTTATGCCGTCACGCAAATCTGAAATTTCTTTTTCGCGCTCATGCAGTTTCTTTTGTAAATCCATAATCAAGGTCAAATATTGTTCGGAATGGAAACGACTACGATCCAATTCTGATTGAAGAGTACGCATAGTATCCTGCAGTGAACAAATCATTTCACTGGCGTTCTTTATGCTTTCCTTCAAGTTCTGGATAGTTTCCAAAAATACTTCACGTTCCATATCAGACAGGGGGCTTCTGCTCTGAATTCAAGCTCCCAAGCATTCAGATAATGAGATTTCATTATCATTTCTTCCACTGTCTGATCTTTCTTTTTCATACAATAAAGATACGAAAAACACTTGATAAAACAGTGGAAAACAAAAAAAACAACCGCCTGATTACTAATTAATTAGTATTAGATACCAATAACCTTAAATACCGTTACGCTGACAGAATTTGACAATGGAAATGCCATTGGGAATACCTTGCTTCTTGTAGAGTTCATAGATACTCTGAAAATCTTCACTACTTGCCATAAACTTTTAATTTGGGTCTTGTAGTGCAAAGGTATTTTCATAACTCTTTTCATCCTAAAAAGCTATTGAGTGCTTACAAAATATTCCAATGTTGGCAAACCGTTCATACAACAAGTATATCAGCGTGAGGTAGACTACCAATGCATTCGCCATGTGGTTCCCAGCAAAGAACAGTGAGTTCTTACGCTCACCGGCCAAAGGCAACATTAAAAAACGATCAAACTTTCGAGTTTGGCAACCAACTGACGGGTTGGTTCCAATAAGGGAATTACATCTTCGCTTGTAAAATCAAAAAAATCATTGTAATCACCTGTTATACGATTTTGCAATAAACGTGAATACAAACGTCCTTCATCCTTGTTCAACAAGCCTTTCGTTACATAATTCAAGCCTAACTGACCCACGACACCATTATGGGTCTGCGCCTTAAATCCTCCACTAAGTAACAAAGCGGAAGCCATATAAAAACAAGCGTAATACATACGCTGCACCGCTAAATTCCAATGCTCCGTAGCGATCATGTCCTCTGCTTCCTTCAATGTAGCATACGACTTAACTTTTCGGTAAGCTACCACTGCTTTTATGTCTTCCTTGCTTAAACTCATACCAACTGTATCCCTTCGTCTTTCACATTGTGGTAAAAAGGAGTGAAATGATGATTCATCCAGTCCTTAAACGTATAAAGTACAGGACTGATGCATTCATTAAGCGACCATCCCAATTCTACCAACGGATAAGATACATTATCATAATCGGCCGCTTCAATCTTAGTTTTATCCAACAAAATAAGTACATCCCAATCAGAATCGTGACGTGCATCACCACGAGCACGAGAGCCAAACAAGATGGCATGAGCCCCCGAGGGAAGTACCTCTCTCAACCGTTCTGTTATAGATTGTAAAATATCTGTTTTCATTACCTGTTCTTTGTTATACGCTTTATACAAACTATATGCAAATAAACAAATAATTTTCTGTTTTTCCTAGCATTGTTTTTAAAAGGTTCCTCCAAGAGTACAGAATTTCAATACTACTCCACTTTCTCAAATGGAAAAGCATGAAGATAGCTGATAGCCACCGTCATATTTCCAAAAGCGAACACCA
>CAQBGY010000498.1 GCA_948759685.1 uncultured Eubacterium sp. | reverse complement strand
AATGTAACTTTCAGACCTATGTACTGCCAAGAATGCCGTATTTACGGGCTTTGTGGGCTTTCCGCAATTTTATCCACCGAAAACTAAGACACCTTGAGAAAATTCGACAATATCTCCCATTTTTCAACAACATATTCTGACATAATTTGTGGATAACCGATATTTTCATTGATAAGAAGCCCTAGAAACCTTAACAGAAGTATAGTCTTCATAATTATTTGATAACAAAAATTGCCGGATATCCTTTTCTAATACTTTGGACTTAGGACCTATAACAATCTCTTGTATCATTTTATCTATACAGTTTTCAAAACTTAAATCTGCATAGGCAACTAATCTATTTCCTTTTGCCTGATATTGTATCGGTTGTAAAATTAGCTCTTTCTTTTTTCCTATTTCGATTTTTTCAATTATTGTCTCTTTCAATTCACGTGTTTCAATTTCCTCATAAATACCTGTATTATAAACTATTCTAACCTCTCTTTCTTCTTCAAATGCAGGATTTTTAAGAAACGTAAATACTTGTTCTGTAGTTGTATCTAACACTTCACAGAAACAATCAAATTCCTCAATAAAGAAAGTATTAAAATCATCAGAACATTTTACCGCTGATCGTTGAAACATATCACGCATATATTCTAACGCTGGCACAAACATCTTCTTTCTAATTAATTTTGCTTGTTCCCCTTTTCCATAGACCACTTTATCAATTAAAATTCTATCTTGCTTCCTCAATAGATGTTTTAAAAAGCTATAGTCAAATCCTATCGCAATTCCTTCTCCATCTTGTCCATAAGCTCGCCATTGCCCCAACTGATCCGACTCTAAAGAAAAACAAGCAATAAGAGTTTGATGTTTTAAATATCTTTCAATATCATGATTTAATTGCTCAATGTGATTATGGGCATCTTCACTATACCAATAATTCTCTTGTAAATCCATTGAGATACAATTATCTTCTAATTCCCCCTTCAACGCCTCCTGTAATAATTCCATCCCCCATCTTTTTTCCATATAATCATTCGTCTTATCTAAGTCAGATAATCGTATAGTTTTATTTTTTATAATCTGCACAAATATTTCAAGTGAACAATAATGATAAATTAATTCCATAACATTCCTTTCTTAAATTTACACAAAACACATCTTTGATTTCTTATACTTATCCTATGTATAAATTAGCATTATCTACATCTGTTTTTGTTCCCGTCTTTATATGAAACTCGATTTTATTTTTTTTGCAAAAATTTATAACAATATCTGCTTGCTCATTGTAAAATTCCTTATGCTCCTTATATGCAGTAACATCCTTACAATAATTTGTCCTTCCAAAAATTATCTTATCAGCAAACCTTATTTCACAAAGTATTTCGGATAAGTTTTGTTTTATAAGATTGGGGGTTGGATATGGTTCTATACTAACCCATGTTTTACATCCTTTTTCATGCAAATTTTCTAATGCTTTGATTCGTTCTTTATATGATGCTGCTCCTGGCTCGGTCTTCTCTCTATAATTCTCATCTAAAGAGACTAATGTTATCCCATATATATTATTTTTTGAATAATCAGCCAATTCTATGGGCAATAATCCTTTTGTTAAAACTGTGCATGGAATTCCTGAATCATTAAGCTTTCTCATAGCAGCTAAACTCATTTTTTTAATTTCATCATATCCATACATAAACGGATCTGTAGTAAAACATAACTGTACTGACTTAATCTTCTCCTTTAACTTCGGAATTTCTCTGTCTAATATCTCTAATGTATTGCTCACCAATCTCGGTTCTAGCCAGTCTTCATAAGAGTCAACTTTTCCAAATCTTTTTGCCATCATAAAAGCATAACATGGATATTTACAACCATGAGAACAGCCTAACACATGATTCATTGTGTAATCACCATACTCAACCTCTGTTTTGTATAACATAGATTTCCTTGTTATCATTTTCATGACTGCCACCTCAGTTTTGTTGTCTTACCTTTTTCATCTGCAAAAAATCTACTTGGTTTTCCAGTTTTATCAGTAACGGAAGGGGTTCTAACAACTACTATTTTCCCTAATTTTTCTAGTGACTTATATGTATCCTTTATTTTTCCAGTGGTACATATTGGTCCATTTTTCATAAAAAAATCAGCTAAAATATCATTGAGCCTTTCCAGTTGCTGATAGCCCTGAATATGTTCCTTTACTCTTTTATCCAATTCAACATCGTCAATGATTCTATTATCAATATCCTCTGTAAATAGGCTCATTTGACCACATGTCTGTATATCTTTCATCAACTGCCACCTATTACAGATATTGTCTACCATCAGTAAACAGCCCGATACATGATTTGTGGCATGAACCATGCGATATTTCGGTGCTTGTCCCCTTTTTAACCTTAACGGCATATTTAATACATATCTGTAATTACGTTTTAAGCGGTCACAATATTGATCTGCAAACAGCTTCTCAGCTTCTTTTGTATCAATAATCCCACGATTTTTATTTTGAATTATCTCTTGCCAATAATCTCCACCCGCTATTTCATTTAATAAGTTTACAGATTTCTCATTTCTTTCTAATTTTGTTGTTTCATACTCTACTAAATCCTCAAGCATTGCCTCGTCTCCAAAATTCACCCCCAAGACACGACATCCTTCCCTTATAAAACCAAAGCTATTAAGATTAATCAACAATTCAACACTGTTATATCTTTTTGAACATGCAAATTCATCAAAAAATTTATGATTTAAAGCCTTTATGCCATACGGATCGATGTACAGAAACAAATTACACCCTTCTTTGTCAGATAAAACTTTTGTTATTTCATCTTCATATTTTCCGTTTATTATATTTTTATCAGGCACTTTATATGCAGAAACATTCTTTCTCAACTCTTCAGCATAGTTCAAATCTATAAAATAAGGTGCAATGCTACATCCCTCCACCTGAGTATGCCGCAAACAATCTCTCATCGTATCAAGCGCAATTAATGGCGAACCGTGTTTACCATCTTCAAAAATACCTTTTCCAGCAAAGCAATCTACATAAACAACAGGTTTTCTGGTATTAAGTATCTTTTGTATATATGGCTTTAAGTAACATCCCAATAATTCATCTTTTACTTCTGACCACAGCTTTTTTTCCTTAAAAAAATCATCATTTTTCTTTGACACGCTAATTCCCCACTTATTTCCAAAATTTTTATTTATATATTTTATCATATTTTCCATTATTTTACTATCTGAAAAACAATAAAAAAATTCATCAGAAACCATATCCCCCCATATTTCAACAGCATTTTTCTACAAACAGGCGAAACTCCAAACAAACACGGAAACTCTTATACTTTCACGCAAAACTCGGATATTATCACGGAAACTGCCAACTTTTGCCTGATAGTACGATTTTCTCCCCAATCGCCATCCTATCAGCGGCATCTAAAAACACGAAAAAATGGGGTTCACCAACCATTCAAGTGAACCCCACCAAGCCTAAAAATCCTTGATTTTAAGCCATTCTTCAATACTTTTGCCTGCGAGTACCAAAATTCCTATGGCATCATTTGGAAATAGCCGCCTGTGCCGCTGTTATACTTTGATGACTTTTACCCCTCTTTA
>CAQBGY010000497.1 GCA_948759685.1 uncultured Eubacterium sp. | reverse complement strand
CTACACGACGCTCTTCCGATCTGTTTCCAAAAGATTACTTGTAATCCTATGTATAGACAACTCATAATCATAATTATACTTTTCAACTAAAAAAGCCCAACATCTATCCAGTTCATTCTGTATTCCTCTAATTGTATTTTGGGCATACAAAAAAATGGTGCTACGATCTGGTGCTGCATTAATAAAATATGACTTTTGCCTTTTTTCAAACTCAAGTTGAATAACAGATTGATTTAAATCAAACTCTCTTTGAGAGATTGGTGAATGAAGTCTTTGCTTATGACGTATATTTTCAGGAGCACGTTTATCCAAAATATCCAGATAATCTGCAATTCGCAAAACGGACATCAGATAATATATTGGGCAAATCTTTGTTAAATCATTCGGATAATGATCAATATATTGCTCTGTGTTACGCAGATCAACTCCATGACTATATGCAATTAGACCTATTATTTCTCTGTCTATTATTTCGATATTACTATTTTGAAAAACATCAATAATTATATTTCCGGGAAAACCTTGTTTAGCTATTTCATATGCAAGTCTATGATGATACTGCCGCAAAAAATCCCCAAAAAGTAAACGTTGACTATTAGTGTTCTCTTTAGGAACACGGTTACCTATGTCCTGATCTACAGGATGATTATCTCCGAAAATTTCAAGCAACTTCTTATCATCGTATTTTTTTATTTTACTATAATAATTTTGCCATAACTCTCCCCATGTTCCTGCATATAAGTCTGAACCCCATTTATTTCCCTGCTCTCCAAAAATTAAATTTTCTAAACCATCCTGTGATATAAACATTCCCAAATCATGAATTAAAATTGCTGCAACAAGATACTCAATACTTTTCGGTTCAAGATTTTTAAATGTTTTTTCAGGAATCAGGTCTGATGAAATTATTAAAACGTTTTCTATATGTTTCGAATCATGTAATGTATATTCAGGAAAATAATTGATATCTTTAAATAATGGCTCGATGACTTTTAAAATACTAAAAACATAACTGCCTTCAGGAAGCTTATTTTTGATTCTTTGGGGGATTTCTATAAAATTTATTTGTTTCATCATATTCTCCTTTACCTAATATTTTTACAATTTATTAATGAATTGTGATGTTTTGAATAACATACCTGTTACAACTTTATTATTGCACTTCAATACTTGCTTTCACAACTGTCTCTTTTTCACGTGTTTTTTATAGATTGATAGCTGTTACTGTTCACTCCGTTCCGGTAACGAGTAAAAATCCATGCAAAATTTGCTTTGCAAATGGATTTTTATCTGCTGGTTATACGTTTTCTCACGGACTTAGTAGAAAAAGCTAAGTTCTGGCGTGAACAGTACCAATGCCAATGGCGGATTTTGCAAAAAATAAAATCAGGGATTGACAGGACAAAAGAAATGGCTTATTATAGACAACAAGAAATGGGTTTTCACCGTACATCTTGCTACGGCTTGCTCGTTTCTTTTTTTATTGCAAGAATGTCATACAGATATTTCCTGCCATTTTCAGCGTGGTTGATCAGCAGCCGGGCATGGAAAATGTTGTATCTGACGAGTACATTTTCTTCATAGACCGGGAGGGCAAAACGGACATCATACCTATACCGGCCGTATTTGGCATTTTTATTGTGTTTTTCCTTGCGATTTTCTTCAAAAGCTGGATTAGATGCTATCTGGATCAGTCCCGGTATTGCAGTGGCGGCATTTGCCTTAGCTTTTGCATTAGCACCCATAAGGCTTTTCCGGCTCTCTGATTCCGTGTATTCTTCCGGCAGTTCACTTCCAATAAAAATGCGCTCTACATTTTCAACGATTTCGTAATAGTCCCCGACATATCCCTCAAGATACTGTTTTACATCATCCCAGTCAATCTGCCGTTTCCCTTTGAAACGGATATCGTTGATCAGAACCAGCTTTTTGCCGTCTGCATCGGTTATGATATTTACATTCCTGTTTTCAATCATCTTTATTGTTCCCCTTTTTCTTTACTCTTGATTTGTAGACATTAAACTGATTTTTACATTGCGGGCTGCAAAATTCATTCCCTTTGCGGCTTGCGATAAAGGTTTTTTTACAGTGTTTGCACATACGCATATCACTGTCCTGATCCGTGAGCATGAAGGAAAAGCACATCTGCACCATGACAAGCAGGGAATGGAAGTCCCATACGATAACGGGCGAATCTTTTTCGAGCGCTATCCGGTAAGTGGGGATATGCCGCCGAAAGCGGAGATGCCCTGACAGTATAAACTGCGTGTCTGTTCATCAATCGTATCATAATCAAGGTAATAAAGAAAACTTGTCATAAAGGTAAACGCAAGGTCAGTAAACTCTTTTATAAGCCAGTCATACTTTTCCGCATATTCCTTCTGCGATTCCATCGTTACAGCCTGCGGTGCATTCCCCATAGCCATTGTGATCGCAATGCCCTCACGGTCAGTTACAGACCATCCCGATTCCACGCCGTTCTTTCTGAAATCCGGCTTGTCAAAAGGGTAAAAATAAGAAAGATACTCCTCTGTGGAGAGAGTTTCTGCTTTGATAAAGTGGTTTTTTGGAAGATACACCGATTCATAGGTTATAAAATCCGCTGTTGTCGGCAGGGCGGTCATAAAGCCGAGAAAACCGTATTTCTGCACAAAGCCAAGTACGGACTCCCTCAGTTCTTCTTCCGGAGCCTTGTGCATGGCGGCAAGCCCGACATTTATGGCATCAATGACAAGCTGCTCTGCTTCCTGCATGGGACGGTACATTTCCGGTTTTGCATCTTTGGAAACTGTTATGTAGAGATTATCGTCATTATCTGTCTTATATTCATAGCTGCTGTACCGAATCCACGGTGCGCTGGTATGTTCAAATAAATTCTTCATAAAAATCCTCATTTCTAAGCAGTTTGCAGCAAAGAAGCAATGAGAAATTCATAAATGTAATTTCTTGTCTGCTTCAATCAATTCTGCACATCGTCTGATGTAATATTTCTTACATTATAAGCGGTTACTCATTATCGGTCAAGCTGTCTGTTTTCCTTTTTTCCGCACCCCATTTTCTAAAAAAAATTTTTCATCATGCGTCATTGGCAGATTGTTTTCTTTCCTGTATGTAAGTATGCCGCCGTAAAGTTTCCGTATCTTTTTCAGTGCGGTTTCCCTGATACCTCTGATGTTCCTGTCTGACTGCCCGATGCTTTCCGCATATTCTGTTGTGGAATAATCACGCAGGAACAGATAATAGAGCATATTTTTAAGATGCGGCTTTAGTTCCTTCAGTATTTTTGATAAATCTGCATCCGTGACAAGTTCGTGCATCGTTTCCGGGTGGTCAAATATGATATCAATAAATTCGCCTGCAAGCAGGAGCTTCCTTAAAACCATGTCATAGGATGGTCTGTTAGAAAGATACATTTCATCTGCGCCCCACTCCAAAGGGACAGCGGAGCGTCCGATCTCATGGTCTCTTTCTTTCCGTTCCCTGTTAGCGTCCAGTTTATCCCACCAGTACAGTACATTTTCAAAGTCCGCTTCTGTCCTTGCGCTTTCCTCAATACGCCGGATTGCAAGGGCACGGGCTTCACGGTGGAGCATATCCCCGTCCGCTTCTG
>CAQBGY010000496.1 GCA_948759685.1 uncultured Eubacterium sp. | reverse complement strand
CTCAACGTTCATTCACCATTTTTCTCCTATTCTCGTTTTTTTGTAGTATCTTTGCCGTATCAAATAGTATTTTAGTCGTCGAGATGACGAAAACAACCAAAGGTATTGCCCTTTGTTTTTGAAGGGCTAATCATTCATACAATATTTATATTATTTGACCGTTCCGTCGTGACGATGTGACGAGTAATAAGGAAGCAATACTTTGTGTGTTGCTCCTTTTTATGTGGGCGGAAATCTCCGCTTAGCTTGATAATCAAGTAACAAGGTTAACGTGCCAAAATTTCGACCAGTTACTTTTCACTCATAGGGAGAATCCCCGATGTATAATTTAGGGTGTGATAATCAGCCGTTAGGAATATTCTCCTAACGGTTAACGGGCTCAAATCTAAGCTGGTTACTTTTCATCAATGCAAATATGGTTTGAGCGCATATTTAAAACGTAACTCACAATTACCTTTAAAAGTTCGATTTCAGCACCTTTGTTGAGGCTTCCAATGTTACTGATAATACGCCCGTTTAGCCTTTATATTTGCCGAAATCTCGATTTTACTTGTGTATTACTCAATAGACGAAAACCCGTCAGAGCGAAACATTTTGTTTTAGCCGATGATATCCACTAAACGGACAGGTAGTTTAAGTAGGTGAGGGAAATTTTTCCCTGACTTCACACATTTTTTACGTCAATCAAATTTTCGATCGATGTACCCCAGCGCAAAGGGTATTAGTTAAACTATGCCCCCATTCGGTTTGGGGCGTCGGCAAAATAACGCCCCCTTATCTAACTTACTGATTTTCAGATTTAACAAATTATGAAGCCTGAAATTCAATAAGTTGTAAGCAAATAGGCGAAATTCCGGGTATTTAAAATGTGTGCTCAAGCCATATTTAAAGGTGGGAATAATCGCCTTTTATATTATTCTGATTATCTATTTATTAGTTAAATAAAAAGTGCCTAAACTTTATCCGCTCAGACACAAAAAAACGGTGACTTTAGGAAGTACCGCTTTTTTATGATATCCGTCAACTATGACACTTTCAATTTTAATGAAATAATTTTCGATTGGAAATTAAACACCTCCTCTACAACATCCAATGGTATTTTACAGAGTCTTGATATTTGTTCGTTTTCATATCCAACGCTTTCGGTGATTAGGCTATATGCTTTTTTTATAACAATTGGTTCATCAAGAAACACGTCATAAGGTTCAGTCTTTAGCCATGCTCTACGACTCAGTTCATTCCGAAGCATAATATACTTGACATCGTCTATTTGCCCTAAGGTTTTAGCCCTATATATGATTGAAGCCATAGATGTTAGCCAATATGCTTTAAGAGTAGGAAGATTACTGAATTTTATATTCATAAGTGAACCTTTTATGCCTTGCGAAGGCATAATAAACTCTGCAGCAAAACGATTTGCTTCTTTTTCCTTATTACGGACTTCTGGTATAAAAAAGTCATAACATTGATGCATAATTATATGTCCAAGTTCATGAGCCAAGCTAAACCTTTTTCTATCATTACTCATATTCTTATTAAGAATAATAAGATGATTCCCTCTGTCAGTTATCAAAGAAACACCATCGAATTCGTCACATTCGCAATCCCAGAAAAATATGGGTATACCATTTCTTTCCAAGAAATTACATATATTTTCTATTGGTGCAATGCCAAGAGAAAACTGTCTACGCACATACAAAGCTATTTCTTCGGGAGTCGTTCCAGAATCAACATCGATATATTTAAATTTAAAATCTGGGAAATCAACAAATTCAGCCATCCAATCAAAGCAATATGCTGAAAGTGAAATAAACCGGTCTATTTTATCCCTATCTTGAGCCTTTACACTTGCTTTTTTTCGATAGTGCTTGCAGTCCACATTATTTACAATCTTTAAATCAAGAAAACCAAAAGGAAAATTCAGAACGGACATAATCCGCTCAAGAAGATCGTCAGATAGCGTTCCAAGTCCTTTTTCATAATTAGATAAGTTGGACTGTGATAAACCGGGAACCTTTGCGGCAAGACCAGTTTGTGTAAATCTTCTATATTGGCGTGCAAAAGCCAGTTGCAAATTTCTCATGATCTAAATTATATTTATAAATTAACAAACAAGTGGCGCTCCTTGTTTGCTACTCCGCTTTCTTTTTCTCGTCTTTTTGCTCCTTGAGTTTGACATCCACACTGTCAGCAAGAGTCCCATGAGAAGCAGGCTTGCTTATTATGTCATTTTTGTCAATAATCCATATTGGCGCATTATCATAATAAACAATTCTAGGGTTTACTATTTGCCCATCTTTATCTTTGGTGTATCCGAATATCAAAATTGCATCCTCTTTGAAAGAATCATCTTCAAACAAAGGCTGCTGCAATTGGCTGACAATTGATTCGGATAGCAAAGTTGGTATATAAGAAGGTTTCCCATTCTTATTTAGCTTCTTTATTAGCATTGATAAACCTTCCCAACGAAATATGATTCTACCATATTTCCCAGCACTCCATCTGTCAGGAAAATGCAGAATGAAACTTTCCGTCAATTTAGCATTAAGCAATACCGAGTTTAGTCGTACTCTCGCTTCAGGAATAGTCTGATTTATTTCAATATTGTATTTGTCAATGCCGTCCCAATAGGCCTGGAACAAATCTTGATGATACTCATCAAGTAGCGGAAGAGCCTCTTCTTTGCTTATTCGCTTTCTTTTTTCGATTTTATTTTCTATTTTTGCAGTCATAAAAATGAATTTATTTAAGTGGTGCGCCACTTGCAATTGGTCTTTATTGCAGTAAAGACCTTTTGTTTGCCGCAAAGATATATAATTTCATTGAATTTCTGTATATAGAATAGACGTTTTTTTGTATTTTGTTTAGTAGTACCTCCAATAAGTCAAAGAATGATTACCAAAGTTTAGAGGTTCGGGTAACCTCATTTCTGTTCTTTAATGAGATAAATTTATTTAGATCAACTGCGGATGGGGTGAATTTCATTTTCAACCGATGTTAGTTTTCCGCATTTTTGCCTTAAAACTTGCTGCGCAGCTTTGCGAAATTGCAAAGGTCCTGTTTTTCATAATTCTATGAATAACCAAGTTATTGCCTAAAATGGCAAAAAGTATGACTATCAAGTTTTCAACAATTTTGGCGAAAAACCTAAAAAACGGCAGACCAGCAAATGAATATAAGCTTACCGGAACTTGCTTGCCCAAAAAGGCAAAGGTAATAACGCCATTTTGGGCGGTATTAATAGGGCCAGGACGAATGCGTTTCATCTTGGCCGTTCCCCGAGAATGAGGAGCGAGAAGGCATATTTAACCTGCCGAGTTTTGCGTATGTAGATTTTCCTTTGAACTATCCTTGACTATATTCTCAATAAAAAAGCCTGTATAGGGCGTAAAAAAGGGGTTCCAAAAGTGGAAACCCCGAACGACTGGTAACGGTTGCGTATAGCTTCATACGCTCTTTATTTAGATTTGTTCAAAATTAAACATTATACCCGACAGTGGCAAATGGTTTGCTTTAAAACGTCCGTTTTACTATTGTTTACTACTTAAGTAAAGCCGGGCAGGGAATCAATAAAGCATCCCTGCCCGGTATTGGTTATACAATCTTAGTG
>CAQBGY010000495.1:2141-3613 GCA_948759685.1 uncultured Eubacterium sp. | reverse complement strand
CCATTCTGTCCTTGTTCCCTTATGTGCTTTTTTCAGCAAGCCCTATTGTATTGCTTGTTGTAGGGGATAAGACAAAGGATCGCACAGCTGGTAGTAGGTGCGATGGAGTTATGTGTACGCCATATAAGCAGAATGCGAACGGGACTCGTTTCTGTAAGCGGCATAGCATATTTGATCTACATGATGGTTCTGTAAAACCGATCAACCGATATTCTTATTTGCGGCATGAGTTTGAACAGGCTAAAGCGATGGGGAAACAAATCGTTATCGTGTATAATTCTTCCCGGCGCGAGACGAGTTGGCTCCCATCCTATATGCACGGCTATGAGGATAAGGCTGTTCCGTTCTGGACAAATGTAGGATATCTCTCTCGTTCCGGTAACTATAAGGTTATCAAAGGGCTACTGGGGTATGATTAAGGCCTTTATAAGATGCGGTGCCATTACATTGGATATAATAGGCTTGGCATTTACCATTGCACCGGAAGAGATATTTACTGAATACAAGCTGTTGGAAAATCGTTCTGATACGGCAAATATTATACTGAATCGTGTTTTGGTCATAGTTATTGTTTTCCTATTGGTTGCGGTAGTGTATGGTATAATTTCGCACATATTCCGCTACAAGGTCATTAAGAGACCTAATTACATCATTAGTGTTGAATATGGAAATCTGCTAAAGAAAAGGAATTGCAAGAAGATAGTACATTTTGATGAATGCCTCATAACAAAGATAGGAGAAGGTGCTCCGTACATTCAAATCGATTCCCTATGCGGTCAGTTCCTTAAAAGCCATAACATGGATGAAAGCGACATGAGGTCTTTGATTGTCCGGGAAGGTTTAGTCCCTGCGGCAGAGAAATCGAGGTTTGAAAGCAGGGTTAGGTATGAATCGGGTAAGCTGTTGAAGTACGATAAAGAGTTTCTGATAATGCCGTTTGCTAAGTTGGACGGAAGAGGTCGAGGCTGTATGCCTACACGGAAGGAATATCTCGATTGCTTATCGCTATTGTGGAAGGAAATTGATACAAATTATGGCTCAACTGATGTGTGTGTAGCTATTTTGGGTGCAGGACGCACTATCATGTTTGACGATTCTTTGACAGCCCAGAATCTGCTTGATATGATGATTTCATCGTATATTCTAAGTGATTATAAGATAAAACCACCGCATAGGCTCCGTATCGTGTTTTGGAAAAATGATGATATTGCATTGGATAAAGTTCCAGGATAAATAAGGCAAGTGTGACCAGCAAGATATTTGAGGAAACGGGCAGAACAGGACTGGCGAGGTAAGCAGGAAAAATCTCATAAAAAAGGCAGAAATGTGTCAGTTTCACTGTGATAAAGTTCAATTTTCAAAATTTATTCTCAATTTTTCAGGGTAGAAAAGACGTCAGCGGCGGTCGGCGTCTTTTTTTACGTCCAAAGGCCGCAGAAAGCCGTACATCAGCGGCGGTACAGTGTGGCGGG
>CAQBGY010000495.1:0-2131 GCA_948759685.1 uncultured Eubacterium sp. | reverse complement strand
TTCCGATCTGACCCGCCAGTCAGGTTCTTCCGCATTATTTCAACATTTGAGTACCGAGATGCTTTCTCCAAGGTAATCTTTGTATAGCTTGTGAAAAACTTGGTTGAAAGGGTATACCCAATAGAATTTAAGTTATGAAATGGAACTGCAATACGCGTTGAATTTTTCCTATAGACATCCAACAGCCTTTGTTGAAGATGTTCCCCCTAACTGAAATGCTGATATATTCCATACATGATCCTTTGGTTGATGGTTAGTAAAGTTTATATATGAATATAAGGAATTTGATTTGCTTTCATATTGGAGATGTAGCCAATTCGCCTAAATGCAATTGATAAATCCCTTGAAATGCAAGAAACTTTATTAATAATTTCCGTTGTATAATGATCTTCTTCCTCAGACTCAGAATTTATAACACCAATGATGTTACCCTGGAATGCTATAGGAACCACTAATTCCGATTTTGTTTCTTCTACTGCAATAAAGTATCGAGGGTCATTTTTTATATTGCCAACATTAATGGTATTGCCTGTTGAAAAAGCATCTGCCATGAGACCTTCCATTACAACCAAACGATATCGCTGTTTTCTGCTATTTATATTATCCGCATATACAACCAATCCCGTTTCATGACTTGAAATACTAACAGATAAAGCAATCTGATTATAGTCTGTTTGAGTGACTTTATATATATCTTGAATTGCCTTTGTCAAAAGTTCTGACATGTTTCTGCAATTTGAAAAATTGATTGATTCCCAATTAGGAAAAATCCATTTAATGATATCAAGAAAGCGATCAGCATACAATTCTTCAAAGTTTTTTCCATTATTCTGAACTAAATATGCAAGAAATTCGCTAACATCATTCCTATATATTTTGCCAACCTCTCGTAATTCTTCTGATGCTCGAACTAAAGCCTCTTTATCATCTATCTTATCCATTACTTCTTTCAATTCATTATATTCAGTTTTCCAATACTGTATGTATTGCAATCGATTTCTCTCACTCCCATAAATTTTAGCAGGTGCGAAATTAGCTACATTGTCAGGATAATATTTACGGTCATTTTCACCAAGTACGACAAAAAGTAATTTTTCTTCAAAGCGATGATCCTTAATAATCTCTCCTACCTCGTACATACAGCCTTGAGATTTCAAGTAATTATCACTCACCAAACATAATACAAAGTCATGCTCTTGAATACTATTCATAAATGCCTTAAAGCTCCCTTTATATGGAACTCTTGTATATCTTGAAATCTTAATACCATCATTGGTTTCATACTTTAATTGGTTTTCTATGATATCAGCAATTGAAGAATCTTTTTGGGAATAAGATAGAAAAAGTGTCGGCTTTTTTTCAAAATCTCCCATACGCCATGCTTTTTTTGTATTACTTAAGCTTCCGTTATTCATATTCATAAAAAATTTCTCCTCTTAATTTCTACTCCCACTTTGTGTCTTTTTGTGAACAGTAAACCTGCTGACCCATATCAAGGCTTGGGTATATTGTATCGCAGATTTGAGACTGCTTCAATAAAAATATGATAGGTTTCACGATTTAACACCCTTATGTCATATTCGAGACAAATAAGGATATTTAAGGAGAAATTTATCTAGAACCCCCTCAAAAGCTGTGCAATATGTATAATTTTAGGCTTGAGATTTTGATAGAAACAGAAAAATTGGCAAAGAATAACAGCGTAAGTGTGCCTAAGCTCGTGGAAGCGGAAAATGAGGCTATTCCCGTGGAAGTGGAAAACAGAACATGATATAATCCCCTCCAAGGGCTATGGTTTGCGCCATAGCCCTTTTCGTATAAGGGAGATGTTATCATGGCGCGAAAAAGCAGAAAGCATCCTGAATTGACTGTCCCGGTCAGTAAAGATACCGTAGGCTACATCCGATTATCTGTTCTTAACAGAGATCCCCACGGGTCTGTAGAAAATCAAAGGCTTATGATTGAAGAATGGGGACAACAACATCAGATTCCCATTATGCGTTACTATATCGACAATGGACTTAACGGTAAACGCTTTGACCGTCCGGCATTTCAAGAAATGCTCCAGGACGTCCAGAAAGGTAAAATTGACTGCGTTGTTGTAAAAGAGATCGGAAGAGCACACGTCTGA
>CAQBGY010000494.1 GCA_948759685.1 uncultured Eubacterium sp. | reverse complement strand
ACGTACAAAATGCGCCCGTCCGAAAAGCCCGGACGGGCGCATAGGCATTGTAAGCGGTATTCAGATGATTAGACAGTTCATATTGATAGACGTAGTTTTCCCCGGCGGTGGTCGGGCTTTTTTTGATGTGTCAATGACCGTCGGATTTTGTCGATATGGTATGTGCTTCATGGCGACTACCTCCTTTAGCCGCCGCTTTCAACAGTGATACCGCGTCATTTCTTGAGAAGATAAAAAGAAACGGCGGCTTTGATATTTCAAAACCGCCGATAGATTAGATATTGCGTAAAAAGGCATACAAAAATATCTGCTCCTCTAACGGTTTTTTTCTTTCCCCGTTAGGGGAGCAGATAATAGTATTTAAGGATTGTGTACGGTTCAAAGAAACTTTCCCCTAAAGATACCTACTTCTTTAGTTGATAGAAGTCATAAAATGCAGCGTGTTTAGTAATAAGTTCTTCAAATGTGCCATGTTCAATTATTTTGCCGTCTGCCATAAATACAATTTCGTCATAGAGTGTAAGAATATCGCTGCTCATATTATGAGTGATAGTAAGTAGCGTTAAATCAGATATTGCCAATAGCCTGCTTTCAATATCATACGCAGTTTGCATATCAATAGCAGACGTACCCTCGTCTAAAATCAACAGTGGCTTCTTACGAATTAAGGCTCTTGCTACGGCAATTCTTTGTTTCTGTCCGCCGGAAAGGTTATCTCCATTTTCTCCAACGTGATATTTAAGTCCGTTTGGTACTTGCTCAATAAACTGTGATAAACCACTATCAGACAATACGGATTGCAATTCTTCTTTACTGAAATCTTCGTGTAGGCAAATATTGTCAAAAATGCTCTCATCAAACATATAAACATTCTGATGAATGACCGACGATAGCGCAGTTATTTTATCAATGTCCAAAACGGAAAGACTATCTGCGTCATATAGTACATCACCTTTGAAATTAGAGTAATATCCGGCAATCAGCTTAATAAATGTAGACTTTCCACACCCACTCTTACCGACAAAAGCATATTTTTTCCCTTTATCAATGGATAGTGAAATACCGTTTATGACTTCGTTTTCCTTATCATAGGAAAAATGCAAATCATCTACATAAATCATTTTTTTGAAAGAGGGTGATTTTTTTGTATTTGTGTTCTGTTCCTTGTAATCTGAAAGGTTATTTAGCTTCTGTGTAATTGGTTTTATACTCTTGATTTTGGGAATATTGCTAAATATAATCAATAATGGATTTGCAAGGTTACTGCTTACCTGTACCATGCCTAACAAGGCTCCTGCACTGATACGACCAATGATAATGAAGTATGCAGAAAGAAAAACAACAACCACTTGAACAAGAAGCGCAAGCACCATAGAAACCGCTTCATTTGCCGCAATCGCCTTGTCAACAGAATATTTTGCTTTTATAGTGTCCTCGTTACTTATTTCAAATCGTGAGAGAACATATTTTTTCATTCGATAAGACTTGATAACCTCAAAACCGGATAACAGGTCTTTTACATGGTTTGTAAAATCGGATAGCATATCAGAATATTTATCCTGTCGTTTGGAGAGTAGTCCTCCGAATAGACTGGGTACAACAAGCATGATAGCGATTGCGATAATCACGCAGACTGTAACGATAATGTCAAAGTAAATCATTACAGCAAGGGAAGCTATAAAAATAATCGTATACTGGATAACTTGCAACAGGGGCAGTAAATAGTTATCTTCAATCATTTTTACATCATTCGTAATTGCGGATAAATAATCAGCAGTATTATTTTTAGAGTAGTCCTCAATCGTGTGCCGTTCAATTCCTATAAAGGTTTTAGAACGGACAGCTTTCATAATTTTACAGACAAATTTTTTGCTAAACAAAGATTGCAGGTACATGAATACTCCCATAAGTGTAAAGTAAGCTAAAGAAAAGAGTAGTATTCTGATAAAGCCGTCCATATCGCCCATATCTACAATATCCATAACTTGTTGCAATAAGATAGCAATAAATACATAAGATAGAGAACTGATTGCAGTAAATAATGCGGTAAGGAAAAGCAAGAATTTGTATTGTTTTAAGTATCGTATCATATAGCGGTGTCCTCCTATTTTCTGTTAAAAAGTAAATCGCAGACAAGTCCTACTGCCCCTAAACCAAACAGGCAGGTGGCGGCTGATTTATAGCCTTTTTCGGATAAATGTGCAGCCCCTATCATCAGTCCGATTTCTGCCGTAGCAGATATAGACTTAGATACAATGCGGAATGACCGCTTTTTCCATGCTTCATTTGCGACAACTTCAATTTTGTTTGCAGCATTTTCGATTTTTTGGTCTAAGTTTGACATAGTATTCTCCTTTCATACATTAAGACGGTATGTATATGCTTAAAAATAATACCTTACGAATGAATGTATAGTTTGAAAATAAAACTGCCTTTTGCAAGGCAATTTTATCTACTTGGCTACGTTTAAGTGTTCAAAGTAATTCTGTGCCATACCGAAAATTTCATCATCAATAATCGGCAAGTTCATACTATCTAACAAATATTTGATAAATGCAAACTTTGAAAGCAGTTCTTCCGGGGTTGCAGGATAGACAGAGGGAATTAACCAAAAATTTGTAAGTAATGGCAAAAGTTCAGATAGTTCTTTTGCATACTCGGTTTGGATAGAGCCGTCCTCTATTCCCTCTTGAATAAGCTGCAACCAAAGAGGGGCAATCAATTTCCTGTTTGTATCAGCCAGTTCAGCCAACAAGCGGGGATTTTTCAAAAGAGGAATACTCTGTTTTCCAAGTTCAGTCCTATCATTATCTGCGTGGTTTAACTTAATGACTTCACGCATTTTTTCTAAACCATTTAGGTTTTTCTGATTTTGTACGGTAACAAATGGATTGTTGTCAAAAAAGAGTTTCCCCCCTAATGCGTCAATAATTTCCTCTTTTGACTTGAAATGATGATAAATTGCTCCTTTCGTCAGTCCGCCAAGTTCATTTACAATATCTTGAATCGTTGTATTGTCGTACCCCTTTTCCATGAATAACCGCTGTGACACTTCTAATATCTTCTCAACGGTTATTTCTGGATATTTATTACGCGCCATGTATCTACCACCTTCCATTTCATTCGTTTGGTATGTATTATATTCTTTTTGCGTCTGCTTGTCAAGATACATTCAGCCGGTATTTAATTGCAAGGCAGAAAAATATGATTTATTTTGGCTAACTAATAGAACTGCGTAGACATATTCAAAAGCAAAGGAGAACAGTAAAATGTAACAGGGTGAATAACTATGGCAAAAAGACCAGTACCGAAATACGACTTCAAGGCTTTTGGGGCAGCGATAAAGGCGGCGCGGACAGGGCGCAAGGAGAGCCGCAAGAAAGTGAGCGACGAAATGTTTATCTCGCCGCGCTACCTTGCGAACATTGAGAACAAGGGGCAGCACCCAAGTTTACAGATTTTCTTTGAGCTTATGCTCCGCTACAATATATCCGTAGACCAGTTTCTTTTGGAAACGCCGCCAGAGAAGAACACGCAGCGGCGGCAGCTTGACGCGCTTCTTGACGGTATGAGCGATACAGGCATACGGATTGTGAGCGCAACGGCAAAGGAGA
>CAQBGY010000493.1 GCA_948759685.1 uncultured Eubacterium sp. | reverse complement strand
GTTATAGGAACAAAATTTTTATCGGAACAAGTTACAAGAATCCTTGAAAATACAAGGATACAGCGGTAAAAAGTTCCGATAAAAATTCAACTATGCCAGGAAATTGTGTACGGGAATAAATTTCAAATTCCCCAAAAGTTCCTATAAAAATACAGCTATTTTAACCCAGTCAATTTCTTGAGAGTTTCTTCGTCAGTTACAGTATATCTCGCAGAATTTAGCTTGGAGTAGAGCGGATTGTCCTGCGGCGTAGCTGCTTCAATAGCCTTACGCTTATGCTCAGTATCTGCATGGGCATAAATTTGAGTGGTTTCAAGCTGCGAGTGTCCAAGCCATTGGGATACAAGTGTCAAATCCATGCCTTCTTGATATAAATGCATCGCGCGGCTATGACGCAATAAATGCGGATATACGTTGGAGGGAACTTCAGGACAAACACGCCGGGCCTGTTCGCCATATTTTTGGAGTACATATCTAATTCGTCTGTCAGAAAGACGTTGCTTGTTGCCATGAATTACTGAATAGAATAATGGCGCATCAACATTTTGAGCAGTATCCTTATGGAATACGGACAAATATTTTTTTAAATGTTGAGCTGTTTTTTCCATTAATGGCACAACACGGGTTTTTCGTCCCTTTCCAAACAGCGTAACTTTGGGTAACTGGCCTAACTGCAAATCCCCCAGCTTTAAGTTAAGTACCTCTTGAACCCGTGCGCCAGTATCATACAAAAGCATAATAAAAAATCTATCGCGCAGTCCTTTTGGTGTATTAATGTCTGGCTGCTCAATAATCGCGGTAATCGCCCTCATGCTCATATAATCTACCATAATCGTGTTGTCAGGCTTCTTGAATGGAACCTTCTTCAACTTATTGAGATTAGCGATTAACGTTATGTCATGATCGGCTGCATAGTCCATAAAAGCACGGATTGCAGCAAATCTGGCATTGCGTGTAGAAATAGAGCACCCCTTTTCCAATTCGAGATGTTCAAGAAACGAAAAAATAACATCGGCAGTCAGATGTTCAAAAGAGAGGCTGCCTAGCGGTATCTGTTCGCGCTCTTTCACATAGTCCAGAAGTTCTTCTAAGGCTTTTCGGTATGAAAGGATTGTGTTGTGGCTAACATTGCGTTGCTTGGGCAGGTAGGTTTTCAGGTAGTCGTATAACAGTGGAAATAGTGAACTTTCTCCAGTCTTCATCATTCCGTCACCTCCGGGAACATCGCGTTAAATTTATCCCAATCAATAGCGGAAGACTTGATGATGTTTTCCGGCAGGATATGGATGTAGTATGCCGTTTCGGACAAGCTGCCATGCCCCATATATTCACGAAGGAATGGGAGCATGGCCATTAAATTTTCTCCATTATTGAGCCAGCGGTTCAGACAAGCCGAAGCGAATCGATGCCTGAGATCATACACACGAACTTTCCCTGGATACTTCCCCGCCAGTTCTGCATGGGACCAAGCCCTGTTGAATGCGGAATACAAGGTTTCCGTTGTCAACGCCCCACCATTTGCAGATGGAAAGAAGTATGGATTTTCACAGCAAAAAAGCCTTCGCCGCTGTTCATATTTGCGTGCAAAAATAAGCATATCATCCGACATGACAACAATACGTTCTTTGTTCCGCTTAGTATGCGTAATGAGGATTTCGCCAGTTTCTAAATGGATGTTTTCCGCCAATAGCTCCCGGCCTTCATTTGGGCGCAGGCCACAGGTATAGATCAGGCGGTACAAGGCAGGGGCAATTTCATTCAGAAAAGGTTCCTTTTTTGTGGGTGGCAGTTGGTCAATGGCCCTGAAAAGAGCCGACAACTCCATGTCAGTAAAAAGGTAAGCAGTTGCCCTGCTTTTAAGCGGGGCATATTTTTCTGGCAGGATATATGCTTCTTCTCCAATAGCACACAGGTATCTTGCAAACTGCCGCATGGATGCAACCCGTTGGGCAGTATTGTAGCTGGAAACCACAGCATCATTAATCCAGTCGAGAACAAGTTCGCGGGACAGTTTTGTTTGTGTTGGATGCTTTTCCATGCACCAGCAATCAAATTTTATGAAATGCCGGAGGTAGGTTTCTCTTTTATAACCACGTGCGGTGCGATAGTCCAGAAAATTTGAAATCCGTTCTCCGAATACGCTTGAAAATTTTATCATTGAGGCTCACCGCCTTCCGGCTCAATTCCCGCAAAGGTTAATGCACACATTTTAAGATGTTCCATATCCGCAGCAAGATAGGGCTTTGTTGAGTTGACGTTTTTGTCCCCGAATACCTGAGCGACATCATAGACAGAGATTCCGTTTGTCACCATAGACGTGCCAAGCGCACGGCGTAGATTATGGAACCGGGTACTTGCCGGCAGGCTGGCAGCGATACAGCAGTCCCTATAAATTTCTCCTACTGTCACTGCGGCAGCAAGCCTTTTGTGCGGCGCATTGATACGGAGAAAAATTTCATTGTCCGCTGTATGTGGCCGGGCATTAAGAATGTAATCTTTCAGGGCTTCCCCCACATCCTGTGTTAATGGCAGATGCACCGGATAGGAGGTTTTGGACTGCACAATGCGGATTTCACCCCGAAGCCAGTCTATATCTTCCAGCTTCAGAGCTATCACATCACAGGCCCGCAGGCCGAGGACAGTCCCCAGCATCATAATCGCGTAGTCACGTTTTCCTTTGACCGTTGAACGGTCGATTGCGTCCAGCAGCTTAGCTATATCTGATTTTGGAAGAACCGGGAACACCCTTTTTTCCCGCTGCACCGAAAAGGAAAACAATGCTGAATAATCATCGTTCACCTGCCCGGTCATATGGAGGAAAGCGTACAGTTTCTTCAAATACAGACGTACATTGTGGATGGTACCCGGCGCATAGTGTTCTGAACAGAACAGAAGAAATTTCTGGATATGTATGGCTCCGACACCTGACATATCTTTGAATCCCCGGTCTTCCAGCCAAGCAAAGTATTTGTATGCCACCCATCGTATGTCACAGCGGGTATTAGGATGAAAATCCCCTGCTATAAATTCCTCTGCAATCTGCTTGAATGTTGGTGTCAGTTCCTGCCTGGCTCCACGGAGCGTACTTGACAGGGCATCAATCCGTCCTGTGCAGACATAGCTGACGAAACGGTCGATTTCACGTTTTGTTCGCTCATAATGTTTTTTCTGCATAGTACCCCTGAAATATCTGTCATCAATCTCTCTCAAATAACGATTGATGACAGACTGGTCAAAATACACCATGCCTTCGTTCAGATGCTGCCGGATCATAAGATCCGCCCGTCGTATAAGCAACAGCTTTGTGGTGATACTGTACCCTGTCTGCATCAGGGCAGCCTCGTAGCTTTCCAGCAGTCCTTCAACTGGTACTTTTTCTCTTGTTATCACAATAAGTAGTCCTCCTCATATAGTAGTCAGGGATGTCCCTGCTTCCTATAGCATATCGAACAATGATTATTGTGCCAATTTTTATAGGAACTTTTTCTAAATCAGAAATTTTTCCTCCCATCCAATTCTCTTGCACGGATATATTTTTATCGGAACTTTTTACCGCATTATCCTTGTGATTACAATGGTTTTTGCGGCTTGTTCCGATAAAAATTTTATTCCTATAACC
>CAQBGY010000492.1 GCA_948759685.1 uncultured Eubacterium sp. | reverse complement strand
CTGACCATAGCTGGGAAGATCACGATTCTAAAGGTATCAGTCTGAAAAAGGGAGATTTATCAAAACCTTATGCCGATGTGCTGCTGCCGTGGAAAGCTGTGGAGAAACGTATCAGGAAACTCATTCAGGAAGATAAATATTTATTCCCCGAGGGAAAAGAAGCCTATGCGGAATATAAAGAGGAACAGGCGCAGAAAGCGCTTGAAAAGGCACAGGCAAAGATAGAACGTGACACAAAGGTTGCCTGCAAAGATGCCGTTGACAGGGCTATTGCAGAAAACTTTGACGGATACCGTCTGCCAAAGGGAACGGCGGAGGGTGTCATAAAGGAATACGGCATAGAGCGTGTAAGCTATGTGCTTGCAAATACCGTCATGCACCGCAGGCAGGAAGAAAGGATTTCCCCGGAAAACAAGGAATGGGCAAAGTCCATTGAACCTTATGCAATGTATGAAAGCCGGGATATTGTTGCCGCTTCGCACCCTGCTGTGCTGAATGGCTTTATCAACCAGGCAAGAAGATATATCGAACATGAGAAGGAGCTTGCGGCACAGGCAGAAGCAGAGCAGGCACAGGAGCCGGAGCAGGGGGAGAATGATATTTCCGAGGGGGAATTAGACTGGCATATCGTACATGACATGGACGATGATAACGGACAGCCTACGGAATGGAGCGCAAAGCTGCCTAATGGGGAGTTTCTCTGGATTGACAGGGAAACAGGCGGTTATGCCCTTTATGACACCCATAATACAGATGCAGACCCGGTTTCCGTATCGGAAACACTGGACGGGGCAAAGGAAAGCGGGGAAGATTACGCTTCTGAACTTACTGCTGTTGATGTAGAGATCGTGGAAAAAACCACGGTTGCACTGGAATCGTCAGAAGATTTTTCAGAACCAGCGACAGGTTTTTATACACACCAATATGCCGATGGCAGGGAGGGTATGCGTTACCGCCTTGTTACAACGGCAGAGGACGGGCTTCTGATACCTTATCCGGAACACAGCCGATTTTTTCTCAACCGTGAGCTGGCACAGGAATACATGGATACCCATGCTGACCTGATTGATGTGATTGGATATGATGAGATGGTATTCAGCTCCATGCAGAAACAGAGCGCATATAAAAGGGAGCAGAATGAAAGGGAAACTTCTGGACATGATGTCCAGAGGTTAGAAGATACTATTTTTATTGATGGGCAGGAGTGCGTAAAGACAGATGAATGGAAGTCCGGCGATGATGTATATGTGCTTGGCAATTCCATAGAGGACAGTGATTTCTTCTACGCAGAGGTAAACGGAAATACACGCTTTGAGTATGACCATAAGCCGGACAGGGCGGAAATAGAAGATGATTTCATAAACATAGAAGCCATGCGGGATATTGACCGCCACGAAGCGGAAGTGTTTTCCCGTTTTGAAGGAGGCGGGGAGGTATCGGAATTTTATTATGCCATTTCACTTACCTCGGACGCTTTTGCTGACAGTTATTGTATTTCTGTAATGGATGGCAGCACAGGGGAGGAAGTGCAGCCTTACCGTGACAGCCACGGGGATATGCCAACATTTAAAACTGTCGATGAGGCTGTAGATTACTGCCACAAAAACGGCATTGATTTCCAAAATGCGGGTGAGGTGGATCAGTGGCATACCATAGAGGTTGAACGTGCAAAGGCAGTTTCCGATGGGAAGAAACAAGAGGATCATGCAGAAAAGCCACTAACCGCAGACGATATACAGAATCTGGTCTTGACTGGAAGGGAATATTTTGCGGGTTCCCGAACTACTGTATATGACTTTGAATGTGATATCCGTGGTGAGCATGATTCCCTGCAATATACTTTGGAATACCACGATGACGGCGAAGGCTTTACCATTCATACGGAAAAGGACGATATATGGGAGCGTATGTCAGAGCCGGAACTGGAGCGTTTAGAAGGTATTCTCAGTAAGGAAGCAGTGTACTTTAAATACCATGAAAAGATAGCAGGAACGGAAAGCCTTGAGGACTTGAAGGAGATTGAATATGAGATCATGGAAGATGAATCTCCTGATTTTCGTGCTGTTTCGGAGAGGGTATGGAAAGATTTTTCACAAAAAGAGCGTGAGATGTCAGTTCCGGAGCAGGAAACTTCTGGACATGATGTCCAAAAGCGGGATTACCGGGTTGGGGATAGAGTATATTTGGACAATAAGCCCTATGAGATTACCCGAACCGACGATTGGAATGTGGAGATCATGGATCGTTCTCTGCTCAATCCCCCTCGCCGCTTGGAGAGCAGGGAGAACTTTGAAAAGCTGCTGCGGCAGGACGAACGGAACGCACACCTGTTTACGCCGGAAGAAAAAGAGCCTGACCAGATGGGTTACACGGCTGAAACCGTGGAGGTCTATCCGGGCGAAAAAAACAATCTGCCCTATGATGTGGTTGTTGAGAAGCTGCATTTTGAAGAACCGGAGAAAGCGGAGCCGGAGAAAACGGTGCAGATTGACAAGTCCGGAGCGGTCAATTTCCATATCACAGATGATACCCTCGGTATTGGCGGCGCAAAAGAGAAATTCAAAAGGAATATAGACGCAATCCGTACACTTGAGAAGATTGAGGGCGAGAACCGTATCGCCACACCAGAGGAACAGAAGATTTTATCACAGTATGTCGGGTGGGGCGGTCTTGCCGATGCGTTTGACGAAAGCAAAAGTGCATGGGCGGGGGAATATCAGGAATTGAAAAGCCTGCTGTCCGATGCAGAATACGCTTCCGCAAGGGAGAGTACCTTAAATGCCCACTACACAAGCCCCGTCATTATCCGCAGCATCTATGAAGCATTGGAGAAAATGGGATTTGAAAAAGGGAATGTATTAGAGCCTGCAATGGGCATCGGGAATTTCTTTGGTATGCTGCCGGAAAAGATGCAGGAGAGCAGACTTTATGGTGTGGAGCTTGACGGGATCACCGGGCGGATTGCAAAACAGCTCTATCCAAAAGCGGATATTAAAATCTCCGGCTTTGAAAAGACAGACTATCCGAATGATTTCTTTGACGTGGCGGTGGGCAATGTGCCTTTCGGTCAGTATAAGGTGGCAGACAGGCAGTATGACAAAAATAACTTCCTGATACACGATTACTTTTTTGCAAAGACTTTGGACAAAGTGCGTCCGGGCGGTGTGGTTGCCTTTGTGACAAGCAAGGGTACAATGGATAAGAAAAGCCCCGAAGTAAGAAAATACCTTGCACAGAGGGCGGAGCTTTTAGGGGCGGTCAGATTGCCGAACACCGCTTTTAAGGAAAATGCAGGGACGGAAGTCACTTCCGACATTATATTTTTAAAGAAGCGTGACAGGGTTATGGACTTGGAACCGGATTGGGTACACCTTTCGGAAGATGAAAACGGCATCGCCATGAACAGCTATTTTGCCGAACACCCGGAGATGATCGTGGGTAAGATGGAAATGGTTTCCGGTCCCTATGGCATGGAAAGCACCTGCCAGCCTGACACCACAAGACCCTTTGCGGAGCAGTTAAGCGAAGCCATAAGCCGGATTGACGGTGAGATTGAGGAAGTGGAGCTTGATGAGCTTGACAGTGAAGCAGCAGACCAGACCATTCCGGCAGACCCGGAT
>CAQBGY010000491.1 GCA_948759685.1 uncultured Eubacterium sp. | reverse complement strand
GTACGGTGGTGTGGGAGGTCGGTAGATAAAATAATTATCTACCTCCTACCCGATTCCTGTAATCATGGCAAAGGAAAGGAGACAGAGACTATGAGAATCTTAAAGCGAGGACCGCCAGATGGCAAAAACAGCAATCTAATATTATAAAAATTATATCCAGAAAGGAATTAAAAATTATGAAGAATAAAGGAAAATTAGTAAAGAAAAGAATTCTGTCGTTTCTTTTGGCAGCGGCAATGCTTTGCGGTATCTTACCGGCAAATGCGACAGTGGTAAACGCAGCATCGACAAGCGTGAGCCTCTCATCCCTTGGCAGAAAGGGAAATGTTTCAATCGGCTCAAAGACAAAGTCCGGCACATGGTGGAAGATGAACCTGGGCGGCAATGAGGCATTCTGTATTGACCTTGGTTATACCTGCCATTCCGGGAACAGCTATGCGGTAGAAGAAAAGCACCAGTGGGATCAGGATACCGGAGGGGCGAAAAACGGTAATTATGCCAAAGTCATCCGCTGGTACGTGATTGAGAAAAACCGGTCAAAGAAAGGCTTCGTGATGAGTCAGGCGCTCATCTGGTCGATTGCGGAGGGACGTATCTCGGAAGCGCAGTTGAAAGATGTCATTAAGCAGGTAAAAGACAATATTGGCATCTCGCCAAACAAGTCGGTCAATGATATCTACAAGGATATTTTTCAGCCGTCAGGAAGCTGGACAGCCGAAATTACGTTCTGGCAGAAAACAGGAAACAGCAAGAGATACCAGAGACTGTTAACCGTGGATGCAGAAAAGCAGCCCCACACGTATGAGCCGACACCGCTGAATGACAGTGTTTATTACAGGCAGAGAATTACGGTTCTGAAAAAAGATGAGGATGGCAAAGGCCTTGGGGGAATCCAGTTTACACTGGATGCGGATAACCTCGATGACCTGTATTCCTTTTTCATGGTGGACAGGGACGGCACGGAGGAAGGACAGGCAGATGATGATAACGATACGTCTTTCAGCATGACCGGGCATACAAGGGACAGCGGTCGGATTTCTTTCCGCATGACTTATAAAATGTCTACGGCAGATTACTATTATTATACGGATGCACAGCTTGACAAGATGACAGCGGATGAAAAGAAAGACGCTAAGAAGTACCTGACGGATGTTCTGGAACTGGATGAGGGTGTGGATTTTGCCTCGGACATGACAAAGGCGTCTGCCCAGAAACTTGCGGATCAGGAAATGAAGGAGTTGAAGAATGACATCTCCAACACCTATACCCTGACCGAAGATAACACCGGAGATAACAAGCACATTGTTATGGATTCGGAGTTTGCGAAAGGCAAGAAAATCACCCTGAAGAAAGCCAACAGTTGGGAGAAGAATGCAGAGGGAGTGCGGCCGGACAGTCAGGAGGAAATTCCGTCTGAGTATTCCAAGGCATATGTTACCGGGGTAACCAACCATTATAAGAAAGCGACCATCAAAGTCGTGAAGATTGATAAATACAGTTCCGATAAAAAGGCGCATGGCGAGGCCAGTCTGGAGGGTGCACAGTTCCAGCTTTATGCAGAGCAGGGCTGCAGCAACAAGGCGACCGTTTATGACGCAGAGGGCAATCCAAAGACAGCGGGTATTTATACCGTCAAGGACGGAATGCTGGGAACGGATTTTCTGCGGAGCGGCAATACCTATTATCTGAAAGAGGTAAAGGCTCCAGTAGGATACACGCTTTCCAATGATATTCTTCCGGTCAATGTGGATGCCTCAAACAAAGATGCAGAGTACACCTACGACCTTGCTACTGCGGAGTATGGCAACAAGCCGGTTCTTGGAAAAGTGGCAGTGAAAAAATATTATTCAGACGGAAAGACCGGACCGCTTCATTCGGAGGCAAACACGGTATTTCAGGTGTACCTTGCCGATAAAACCTATGAAACCTGCGATGACTATGAGAGGGCGACAATCCGGACGGATAAGGACGGATACGGCATTACCCCTGATTTGTATTACGGGCATTACACGGTGCATCAGGTAGATTCTGGAGACGAGGATACCATCCGGGTGGATGATTTCGATGTGACAATCGATGAGGATGGCAGAGTTTATACTTACCCTATGCTCAATGAGCTGTTTAAAGCGTATCTGAAAATCCTGAAAAAAGACGGGAATACGGAAAAGCAGGTGTTAAAGGCAGGCACGACATATCAGATTTACCGTATGACGGACGAGGGAGAGAAGCTGGTGGAGCAGTCCTACAGTGACGGAAACCAGATGAAAACCGTCAATCAGTTTATTACCAATGACTCAGGGGAAGTGATGACCGTAAAGGAGTTGAAATCCGGCACGTATCGGATTTATGAGACAGACAGCGCAAGCGGCCTGCACATCACGGAAAAATACATTGAAGTGACAATCAACAGCAAGGCAGATAATTATGAGAGCTGGAAAGACGAGGACGGCTACACCCATGCCACCGTGACGGTAACCTATACGAATGAAGAAACCAAGGGCAGGCTGAAACTTTATAAAACCGGGGATGTGCTGGCAGGTTATGAAGATGGGGCATTTGTCTATGAGGACCGTTTTCTGGAAGGGTGCGTATTTGAGGTTAGGGCAGCGGAGGATATTGCAACGCAGGACAATCAGGGAACGAACTGGTATGAAAAAGGCGAACTTGTGACAACAATCACAACAGGAGAGGGCGCAGAGTTTACCAGAGAATGCAAAGGTATTACCGGATACACCGTGGATGAGGACGGTACAGTGACGGTTGACCTGCCGCTTGGGAAATACCATGTGACGGAGAAAGAGACGGAATATGGCTATGTTCTGTCGGAGAAAGGCTGGGATGTGGAATTTAACTGGAAAAACAAGGATGAGGAATACGTTCTCAATGCCACAGATGCCACAGACAAAGATGGTGTACTGAATGTTGCCAATGCCCGCGCAAAGGCAGCCATTTCCCTGTTTAAGACAGACGCTTCCACCAGACAGGCAGTCGAGGGTGCGGTATTTGGTATCTATACAAAAAATGATATTTACAATGCCGATGGAGAAAAGATTGTGGCTGCCGGAACGCAGCTTGGAACGGTTACCACGGATGCCGATGGAAATGCAAAATCCAATCTTGACCTTCCACTGATGAGTGAGGATTATCCGAAAGTGGATACGGATTCTGCTGTAGATGCAGAACCTGCTGAAACACCGGCAGTTGGAACAATGCCGCCTCTGGAAAAGCTTCTGACACTGGCCAATACATCGAAAACTGTATTCGGTAAGGATACAGAAGATGTGGAGGATGAATCGGAAGAAGATATGGAAACAGAAGAAGATGCAGAGGATGAATCCGAAGATGACGCAGCAGGAGAAACGGAAGATGAAGCCGAAAGCGTTCCGGCCACGGATTCTGCCACCACGCTGAATTCCGGTGATTACTACCTGAAAGAATTGTCCGTATCCGGCAGTTATTATCTGAACCAGACAGAGTATTCGGTGCATCTGGAATACAAGAATCAGGAGACGAAAATAATCGCTGCCGATGTGGAGGCAGACAATACCCAGACAAATACGGTTATCAGCAAGACATCCGTCACAAACAGTGAAGAACTGCCGGGCTGTGAACTGCAGATTA
>CAQBGY010000490.1 GCA_948759685.1 uncultured Eubacterium sp. | reverse complement strand
TAGCTCCCTGATTAGTGTATCTTCTGTCTTTCCAGTCAATTTTGCCATAAATGGCAGGTCTACCTTTGCATATTCTCCGATGGAAACAGTCAATGCTTCGGATGCAGTGTCTACACTGGTGACGGTTTTATGCTGCTTGATGGTACGCTTTGTAAACATATCTGCTTTGCGTAGGAGTTTCCCGTCGTCGTCAAGGATTTCAAGGGAGCATAGTAAGTAGTAGGAGCTGTCACGGTCAAATGCCAGACGGTTCGCACGGTCGTTGATTAAGCCATATTTGCGGGAAAAGATGTCATATAACTGGTTTAACTCCAGTTGTTTTTGGGCAATGGCACTGTCTGTTACCGATTCGTCCATCTGCAGATGGATCAGCCACTGTACGCTGTCCCGTAAGGCAATCATGCCTCTGACACGGTTTTTGGCAGTCTGGTTAAGTTCCTGCTTCGTCATGACAGAGTTTTCACGATAATAGACTTCTCCATCTGCAAGTGTAAAGGAGTAATTTTTTACATTTGGATCAGCAGGAATGGTGTCTGCTGGTGCATCGTCTTCCAGTTCCGCAGGTGTCGCTGCATGATAACTGCCGTTAATGTGAGATACTGCTTCATGAAGAAGGCTTGCAAGTTCTGTATCTGGAAACGGTAATACAGTGTAATCCATGCCATGAGCTGTACTTTCGGATGTCTGGTTGCCCAGCACCATGTCTGGATTGTCTATAAAATAACTGTTAATAGCAAATCCGTCTGTGTTTTCCGCTGTCTGCACCCATGCTGGCATTTCGATACATGGAGTATCACGCTTTTGTAAAAACAGGATGTCCGATACCACTTCTGTGCCTGCGTTTGATTTAAAAGCATTATCAGGCAGTCTGATAGCACCCAGAAGATCAGCTCTTTCCGCCAGATACTTCCTCACGCTTATATCTTTAGCATCCATCGTGTAGCGGCTGGTGACAAAAGCAAGGATACCGCCAGGGCGCACCTGATCGAGTGATTTTGCTAAGAAGTAGTTGTGAATGGAAAAACCCAGCCGATTGTATGCAGCATCGTTTACTTTGTACTGTCCAAACGGCACATTACCGACAGCAACATCAAAGAAGTTGTTTGGAAAATCTGTTTTTTCGTAGCCACAGATGCTTATTTTTGCCTTTGGATAGAGTTGCTTTGCAATCCTGCCACTTACACTGTCCAGCTCCACGCCGTATAGCCGAGAGTCTTTCATGCTTTCTGGGAGAAGTCCGAAGAAATTCCCTACGCCACAGGACGGCTCAAGGATGTTTCCACTCTGAAAACCAAGATTGCCGACAACTTCATAGATTGCTTTGATTACAACAGGGCTGGTGTAGTGTGCATTTAAGGTGCTTGCTCTGGCAGAAGCATATTCTTCTGGAGTCAGGGCTGCATTTAGAGCCTGATACTCCTTTTCCCAGCCTGCTTTGGATTCGTCGAACGCATCAGGGATGCCGCCCCATCCGACATAGCGGGATAAGGTTTCCTGTTCCTCCGGGGTGGCGGTGCGGTTTTCGGCTTCGATCTGCTTTAAAGTAGCGATTGCAGCCATATTCATTTGGAATTTAGCCTTTGTCCCGCCTTCTCCAAGTCTGTCATTTGCAATTACAAAATTTTCAGTGGCTGGCAGTTCCTGTGTTTCTGGCTCTGGTGCAACGACAGGAAGCGGGGTATCAGATTGTGTGTCAGTTTCGGAGAGGTCACATTCCGTAGATGTTTCCGTCGGTGCAGCTTCTGTCCCATCCGGAGTAGGATTGACTTCTGTATCTTCTACAGTGGACTGTTGTACATTGTCCAAAGTACCATTATTACCATTCTGCCCATCTTCGGCTACAGGTGGTTCGTGTGCCTGCTCCGGTTCCCTCTCAGCAGCAGACGTCTGATGCCGGTTCCCGGTCTGGATGTGCCTTTTGGCAATTCTTCCATTATGCTGCGTTTCCTTTTGTTCGTGTTCATACCGGTATATAGCTATTGCTATCTGGTGCAGGATCAGCTCTCCAATCTGGCTGACGGCATAACCCAGTATTTTTGTCATGTTGGACGTATTGAAATTTAAAATGTCATCAAATACTTCCTGTGATAGAATTTTTTCTGAATCAGTGCCGCACCTGATTAGTACCATATAGCATACGCTATACGCCAGAATGTTGCAGAATTTTTCACGGATGCTGTGTGCATCCAGGTTCTCCAGACAGCTTCCTGTCGTACTGGAAATGACATCATCACCATGTTTTTCCCAGAATTCCCTGGCACACTTTACAGCCACAAGTCCAAACAGCCCGATAATTCCGTTCTGGTTTTTTACGTTGAAATATTCTTCCAGATGCTTTGTTATGGCTTCTGAACACTCGTTCCTGTAATGCCAGAGGAAAAGATCGCGTGCATCCCTGCGCTTTCCGGTATCTGCAATGTCAAATACATAGTGCAGGGATGGTCGTCCGTTATTTACCTGAACAAGTCCGATGCCTTTAGAACCGCGCCTTATGTACCGTCGCATACGCTTATTCCATAAATCGAACTCCGCACACGCTGTTGCCTGCGGACGCTGCGCATGGATCAGGAGCTGGTCGGGGAACTGATAGCGGTACAGTTTTGAGGCTGTGCCAAGAAAAGCTGTCCAGTTTTCACGATTTTTTGTTATGTCAGCTGCTGTCTGTCCCGCAAGCTGGACGTAAGTCTGTAATTTATTTGGCATTGCTGCCTCCTCCTTTCGTGCGAAAATAACTTTTTTGCTTGTTCACCCGATTTTTATGCCTGCAGGCATAAAAATAAAGCCACCCGATGGGTGGCTTTGTATGGGATGTTCTATACGATCAAAGCACAGACAGCAAATGAGCCTTTGCATCATAAGAGTAGACAGAATCACTCAGGATATTTCTCGGCTGGATGACCCCTGGGTTGCGGTTGACCTGCATCACAGTATTTTTTACATCTGCAATGTCACCTACGGCTGCGATGTCGGCTGCAAGCATTTCGTCCCGGCTTGATGGGAGCAGGCATAATTCATCTGTTCCCAGCTGGTGTGCAACCTCCTGCAAAAACCGGTCAGACAGAACCGCACGGCTGCCGTCAATGCCTGTCCTGTTCGTCAGAACATGGAGCGGTGATTTACCGACCGGGTACAGGTCGTCCAGAAGTTCGGCATCCGTTCCTTCTTCGAGCATGGATTCGCGTATCACGCTGACGATGTTCCTGCATATGTAATGCTCTGACTCCGTGTTTCTTTCAGCGATGCTGAGTACCTCTTTTCCGGTCAGCCCCAGTACCTGTAAGAGTTTATTGCTGACCAGAAAAGAGCCACTGTCTAAATACCATCTCGGTATTGCCGCCAGGTCAAGCACATCTTTGTAAGGACACGTTTCCAGTAATTTCCGATTCCGGTCTTTGTTGATTAAGGCGAGCCGGATGGATTTCTGTGCGTTTTCCGGTGTAAGCTCCGGGATTTCCGGATATTCGCAGGTTTTCCTGGCAATATCTGCAACACTGGCAGCAATCGAGGGTAGCGGTATTCCAGCCCGGTAGTCTTCATACAGCTTTTCAGGATAGATCAGCGGCGCGGCATTCTCGCCGTCCAGTTTGAGTATAAGACCCTCTGATGTTTCATTGATCCCAACCGA
>CAQBGY010000489.1 GCA_948759685.1 uncultured Eubacterium sp. | reverse complement strand
GAATCTATCTCCATAATATCCCGCTTCTTACTGGGCTCTTTCATAGGACCATATACATTCTTGACAGAATCAGCAATTTCTTGCGGCGTCTTTCCTTTACTTGTTTTTAGCCATACATAGTAAGATTTGTAATTATCCAATTGTTCTCCATCAGAATAAGTATAAAAAGGCATATTCTCAATCAGAAAACAAGCAGCTTTATATTTTAAACTATCAGATGAATTCTTTTTATAATAGCGAAGCACCTTTTCCAACTCTTGTCTATTTTCACCAGCCACTTGTAATACTGTTTCCAAAGAAGTAACATTCTCTTTTCTAAGAGAGTTTATTATTACTTTTCCAATTAACATGATAACAAGTACAATAACTAAAGTATATTTAAAATTCCTGTTCATACACTTTTAATGAGCATTTCCAGTAACTTTCACTCGTAATGGTGCATTAGATACATTACAATAAACTGCAATAGTCTTATCAAAACGTTCCGGGCGCTCTGATTTATAAATTATTTTCACCTTTGCTGTTTCATGAGGGTTAAGTGGTTTCTTAGGGTATTTTGCAGTAATACAACCACAAGACGTAATCACATCATTAATTACTAATGGGATTTCTCCAGTATTGCAGATTTCGAATTCTGCCTCTTGCTCCTTTTCCCAAGAAAAATTACCCATTTCTATTTGAGACGAAGAAAGTGAAACAGTAGTTAGCGGTTGATTATCCAACAAAGATGAATCTTGTCTACCTGAAATTATATTCCAATAAAGTTCTTTTATACGAGGATTCTGTATCGGATTACCAATTGCCATAACTTTATTATTTTTATCTAATAAGAAAGTCTGGTATTGCATATCAGATGGAAAGTGATTTATTTTATTTAAGATATCCAATGTATCAATACAAATTGGATATATGAATCTTTCCACTCTTAAGGTAAGGTATATATCACGTCCATTTTTGGGAAAAAAGAAAAATAAAAACTGAACTTTATTAGGATAAATAGAATCAATATTGTTAATATAATTGGCCCATTCAGATAAATGCAACTTACAACTGGTACATCCCATAGAGTCTACATATGCTACTATCTTAAATTCACTATCACGTATAGCAAAATTCGAAGCCCTTTCACTTCCTTGAATACTAAAATTAAGATTTTCAGGAAAAATAATCTCTTTATCTATCCATTTCTTTAATATTTTCTCAGCTTGTATACTCTTCTCATTTTGACAAGAGAATATACAAATGGAAAAAAAAATTATATACACAATATATTTCATAATCAATTCTTGCTTAATTTTAACTTATAAAAATGATAGGGATCATTAGAGTTTACACCATAAAAGCAATTCAATAACTCATCTATAAAAAAATAAGATATAGTTTGCCCTAAATGATATATAGCTTTAAATTCTCCATCCCAATTTGCAACAAGTAAACTGGAAGGTGAGTTTACTTCTTTTGTATCCGGACACAACAAATAAATCATATTATTAGTAACATATGCATCTTTTATATGCAAGAATCGTCTCTTTATGTCAGTATCTATAATAGTCTGGCAAGGTTCGTAATTCAACAAAATGTCACGAAGTAATATACCGTTTTGGTTATAAATACGACAACGCCGTGTCCTATAGTAAAACACCAATAAACGGCTTCCATCAGGCTTTGCTATAATTTCGTGAGCATAAGCTGATTTAAAATCACTGATAGAACTAAAATTTACATGTGTATCTGGATATACGCCTTTAGATTCCTTTTGTTTTTGAGATAAATTTATCATAAAAAATTCGTTCATTCCTTTATCAAAACAATTGTTAGTATAAGCATACAAATTATCATTTAGTTTAGTTACTCCTAACATTTGTCGTCCCATTATATTATCAAAAAAAGAAGTTGAAAATAACTTCAATGAATCACCTTCAACCCATTTATAAAAATATAATGAATCATTACGAACCAAATAAAGTTCATTATTAAATTGCTCCAAAGGCACAATAAACTCAGATTGTTCACCAAAATATGATAGATGTTTCATTTTTGGATAAGAGAATACAGAATAGACTGCATTATCCAAAGTTGAAGTACGCACTAAAATTCTCTCATTACTCAACAAGATACACCGAGGATTAAATTGAGCAGGATACATCGGCACTTTTTCTAAAATGACAGTAGTATCTTTTAAAAAGATGCTACTGTATACAAGTGGCACTGTAGATGAAGATGGAACACAGCCCACCAAACAAATCCCTCCCCAAATCACTATGGTCAACAATATAATTCTCATAATTCATATTTAGCCAACACATAATCAGGATCAACTCCTATTGCATATAAAGTATTACTTTTTCTATTAGCTACTATTCTAATTGCAGGCATTCCTATATCCACTATTTTCAACAAGTTACCATTGTAATCATACAAAAACAGTGTATGAGGACACTTACTTATATTGCGACCAACCGTAGATTCATCTACGGGCTCTTTCTCACGATCCCGTTCTAAAGTAATTATATAATCCTTACTCATACATACATCATACGCTCCAACTATTTTTCTATCAAATATAACTCTATCATCTGCAATAGTATAATTCTTTTCTTTATTAACTTTCCGTTCCCATTGTAAAACAAAAGTAGAATTTTCTTTTTTATACAAAGCCAAATATGGAAACTTGAAAGACGAAATCAGAAACAATCCTTCAATTGGATCATAAGATTCATAAATACCAATATGTTCCTTAATTTCAGGGATAGGATAAACACCCCACGATGATTCTTGCCCATTTATTATTGTTCGAAAATAATTTTCTGAACCATTTTCTGTATATTTTATATATAGGTCCTTATCTACTTTTTCCATCTTCATTTCTTTCTCTTTATCCGACAATTCGCAAAATGGTTCCTGTCCATTTATCAGACTATCAATAGATAAATAACCAACTGTCTTCCCATTTGCATCTATAGCAAAAAGTTTATTATCTACACAATATCTATTAGTCATAGGCGTAATAAATTCTTTAGGACCTTCTCCTACTTTTCCCATTACTCCTAATTCTTCACCAGTTAATGCACTATGCACATGCAAAAAACAGTCTCGAGCAAATGGATCGGACCAAACCAAATAGTCATCAGTCAAAAGTAAATCGCCCGGCATCATGGTAAATATTTCATCATTTAAGACTTGCGATTTCAAAGATAGTCTTTGCACATCTGTTCTATTAGAAGAACAAGAACAAAATATAAAGACCACAATACTAGCTATTATAATTATATTTTTATACATAGTATTATTTATAAAAGCCACCTTAACAGATAAATTCTGATGATTTTCTTTTAAGGTAGCTTAATTCAACTCAATTATTACCAGTGACTACAGCCACTTTTTGTATCACAACTTCTATTAACAGAAGCCTGATAAGTGTAGTGAATGCCATTACATACACAACATTCTCTACTAGATGAGGGCTCACAATTTCCTCCTGAGGATTCACCTTGAGCCAACGCCTCCATATTTACCATAAATAAACTAGACAGCTTCACATCATTTGGTGAAGTAAACATATTGTATCCCGCAATAGCGGCAATAGCAACAACGGCAATAATGCCCATTACTTTCTTTTTCATTTTGTAGTTTT
>CAQBGY010000488.1 GCA_948759685.1 uncultured Eubacterium sp. | reverse complement strand
CAACTTTTTCAAGCTGCCGATTCAACTGTTTCATGGCGTTCCTTATCCCGAACTCACGTTATTGTGTAATTTTTAAACAGTTTCTGAATTTGACCGATATCAAAATATTCAGTGTACTAAATTCCGATACAAACCCTATCCTTGCTCAATTTGACAAGGTTTTCGGTAATTCTACAGCCAATATGCCAGACACAACTTTTGATGATTACGAAAATTGGGCAATGAAAATCATTCTCGAAAGGTACAATGGTGACTTAAAACTACTAGAGCAGGATGTTAGAAGTAAATTCAGTTCACGCAGCGGAGCAACAAAACGAATGAAAAAGTTTGAAACGGTTTATCATGCAATGACATCAGCCCAACTAGCGAAAACCCTATTGAAAAGATACGTAATCTGTTACTTTGATGAGGCTTGTGTATCAAAACAAAAAGTGTATCAATATAATCTATCAAAAGACCTATTGATACACTTTTTTTGTGTCAGTTTAATCTAAAAGATTAATATTTCGATATAGGAAAGCCATTATTATAATCTTTAGCTTTCATTGCCCGATAACTTGTATAAATGTAATCACCACGTATATATAAAGATGCTCCATTAGTCATATCAATTGTAATGTATGGGACATCTTCATAAGTATCTTTTCTCCAGCTACCCTTACCTTTTCTATTAGAGAGGTCTTTGGCAAGTTCACTATCACCAGCCCAACGCTCGGTAATGCTAACTGTCTTATCACTATATAAAATTAATGTATATTCCGTATCGATTGCATCATGATAGACATAAATACCAGGTATAGAACTTTCGCGAAGTTTAAAAGCATTAGGATTGAGCTTAATATAAAAAGCAAAAATGCAAGCAGCAGCGAAAACACCCATCAATGTTAATAGAATTTTTCCACCAATGTCAATTTTCCCTTCTTGAACATTGTTCGAAGAAGTATTGTCATTACATTCTGCCCAATATTTCATAATATTTTCTGCAAGCCTGTCTTTTTGTGAAGAATTAAACTGTTCATCAGTCTCTTCTAAAATGACTTCATTGTCAGCAAGAAATAACTCTTGTAACTTATCTTGAATACTATCCAAACTTACATTACCACTATTAGGCATAAAATCATTATAAGAAATTCGAATCATTTTATTACATATTTTCAATTAATAATACTTGCTTTTATAGTCCAAGATACTGTAGTATAGACAAATAAAAAGCGTGGACTAAACTTTGTCTACGCTTTCAGAGGTATCGCCAAACACCGTGCAACCATAAACAAGTAAAAGCCCACGCCATAAGCGTGAGCATCAACTTTTACTCTTGGTTGCTTCATTAAATTGGCGATTTTCTGAAAAGCAAGAATACAAGCTAACGCTTTTTTATTTTATATGTCTTTTATCTGTTTTATGCCATAGGCTTATTCTTTTTATGATTACACTGCAAAGATAGTTAATTCTCATTAAACAATAATGCTTAGACCGTTGATTTTTGTACTGTTACCAAAATTCCTTTTCGGATAATACATTTACTGTTTTGATACGATTTATCACTCGTTACTCGGTAATTCCGTAATGTCCCTAATGCTACACCAAGTTGCTCTGGTGTAAATCTGGTATAAACGGCAGTTAAAGAGCCAAAGTAGAAATGAAGTCCAGATATTTCTACATGAATAACCGTCCTTTCTTGCTTATTTTTCATTTTATCTATTTTTTATCTGACAAAGGAATGATAAATATTTAATATTTACCATATTTCTAGCCTTATTTAACGTTGCAAATGATTTATATTAAATATATACCACTATCTTTGCATTATAATTAAGTAACACCATGAAAAAAGTAGTTATCTTCGCAAGAGTTTCCAGCACTAATGGCACACAAGACTATGAACGCCAAATTAATGATTTGCAGGTATTAGCCTCAGCAAATAACTGGACTGTTGAGGCTGTATTTGCAGAAAAGGTATCTGGAGCAAAAAAGAACACAGAACGCACAGAGCTAATGAACATGATAGACTATATCAACTCACATGATATAAATAAAGTATTGGTAACTGAATTATCCAGACTTGGGCGTGATACCCTGCAAGTTTTACAAGCTATAGAAATATTAAATCAGAATAAAGTTTCAGTATTCATCCAAAATTATAATATTGAAACGCTTACTCCAAAGGGAGAAATCAACCCTATGAGCCAGTTTCTTATTACTATACTTGCCGAAGTAGCACGAATGGAACGCAAGACTATTAGAGAACGTGTTGCAAGTGGTTACCAGAACTTCCGTAACAATGGCGGTAAAGTAGGACGAAGAATTGGATATACGAAAAGTGATGAGGCTATGAGGGAAGAGTATGCAGAGGAATTGAGACTACTGAAAAGAGGATATTCACTCCGAAACACCTCAAAACTGACGGGAACAAGTATCAACACCTTGCGAAAATTAACCAAATTAACATAATTTACACATCAAAAGTGGTAATTATATCTATAGGTCGTATATTTGCAATGTTGGTACATCAATTCACTTAAAGAAAACATATTTTACTTCAAATAATGATATATGGGGCAAGAAGCACATTCATGCCTAGGCACTTCCTTGTCTTGTGGATTGATTGAATGTGTAAGAATAAGTTGCCGATGTGCAACACAATAATGTGATATAATTCAATGATTACATTAGAAAAATGCAAAGAAATACTCAATAAGGGAAAAAGAAAGTACGATAATGAAGAAATAAAATTGATAAGAAAGTACTTATGTCTTATGGCAGAGTTACAAATAGAAAATGAAAAGAATGTTGAACTAATAAATTGATAAAATAATGAATGTCATACTATATTGCAGAGTCAGTTCGGACGAACAGTCAGAAAACACAAGCCTAGATTTCCAAGAGAAAGTACTAAGAGCATATTGTAGCAGTAAACAATATGAAGTAATTATGTGCAAGCATGAAGACTTCTCCGCAAAACACCATGATTTACGTCGTCCAGAAATGAAAAGTATTTTCAATTATTGCCGAAAACATAAAAATGAAATAGATTTAATACTCTTCCTCCGTTGGGATAGATTCTCGAGAAGTGCAGAATTTGCATTTGCATATAAAAGAAAATTCATGGACGAAATGGGAATAAGATTGATTTCTGTTGAAAACCCGATTGACTTTGAAAGTCCAGACTGGGCAACTTTATTGGGTGTTTACTGTGGTAGCGCACAATCCGAAAATAATAAAATAAGTAAACGCACTAAAGACGGAATACGAGAAACATTAATTAAAGGTAGATGCGCTAACAAAGCCCCTAGAGGCTATAAAAATGTGAGAACAGACAAACATTCTACCCATATAGAAATAGATGATAAAAAGGCAGCTATTATACAGAATATCTTTAATGAAGTTGCAAAAGGTATAGAAGCCCCATGTTATATACGTAGAAAATTCCAAAGGCAAGGATTTAATATACCAGAAACCTCTTTTTTCGAAATGCTACGCAACAAATTTTATATCGGTAAAATTCGTGTACCAGCATACAAAGGAGAACCCGAATATTATGTAAACGGTGAACATGAAGCAATTATAGATGAAGAAACATTCTATAAAGTTCAAGAAATATTAGACGGTAAAAGAAAGAAAACACCCAAACTATCCAAAGCCATAAATCCTGACTTA
>CAQBGY010000487.1 GCA_948759685.1 uncultured Eubacterium sp. | reverse complement strand
GAAGAACATGGTGTTAAGTTGAGATTCCCTTCTATCCTCGCTTGCCGACATACCGTACTTGTTTTGAAGGAGCCAAAAACAAAGACGAGTGTACGGAAAGTCTTTCTCCCCCGTGCGGTGGCGGAGATGCTGGTCGAGCGGAAAAAGGATATAGAGGAACTAAAAGAACTCCTTGGCGACGAGTACACAGACTACAACCTGGTCTTTGCATCATCCTCCGGGACGCCCACGGAAGGCGCTACCATTAACCGGCTGTTCAATAAGTTGATCTCCGATAATAATCTGCCCAAAGTGGTATTTCACAGTATCCGCCACACCAGCACGACATACAAGCTGATGCTCAGTGGCGGCGACATCAAGGGCGTTCAGGGCGATACTGGACACGCACAGGCATCTATGGTGACAGAGCGGTACGCACACATTCTGGATGATAACCGGCGCATGAACGCCGAAAGATTCCAACAGCAGTTTTATTCCAGCTCAGCAAGCGAGGAATCAGCAGCACAGCCTGATCCACTCCAGCAGCTTGACGCTGGCGAGAAGCAGGCGCTTCTTATCAAACTTCTTGCAGAATCCCCGGAGATGGCAACCATGCTAAAGTTGCTTGCAAAAGTGATGTAATACAGAAGGGTCAGAAGTGGCGAGTTCATTTCTGGCCCTTCTGTGCATATGCAAGCAATGGCAAGGGCATAAGTTTCAAATCAGTAGAAAGTTATGCTTTTATTTGCCATTTCATCGTGACTTTATGATGCACCTATGGTATAATGATTGCAAAGTAGTAGGTTTAGGCCTGCAGAGCAGGGGAAGCAGAGTTGCCCGGTCATAGTTTTAGGACTCATAGTCTACATCCTGATAGGCTTAATACATGACTTTTCTGCAAATATCTTTTCATGTATCAAGGAGGGATTGCCTATGAAAACTAAAGCGAAAAAAGTGTTGGTTGCTGTCTCTAAATCCATACTGAATTCTGTTTGGACTGTGGGCGCTAATCTTTTGGCCGGTGCTCTGCTGGCCTAAGTCTATTACCGTAGAAAAAGGAGAATTATCATGAAGTTCGAAAAAGTATCTATAACTAATTTTAGGAACTTTGAAAATATTGAAATCCAGATTTCGAATAAAAATGTTTTCTTCGGGCTAAATGATGTTGGAAAAACAAATTTCTTATATGCAATCCGATATGTATTTGACAAGGATATTCGTAGGAACGGGCTGATTGATTCGGATTTTCATAAGAAAAATACCCAAAATCCAATCGAGATTATAGTTACCCTTGATATCAGTGACACCACGAATACAGATTGTCAAAAACTACGCGCACAGCTTAAAGGGGCCTTGCTCAGTAGCCATAACAAAGTCTACATTAAGCTAATTGCGGAATATAATTCCCAAGACCTTTCTGCTGCCCCAGTGCTATATTGGGGTGGAGATTTAGAGCACCTACATGAAATGAAGCAAAGAGGGTATCTGTACGAGTTGGACTATGTATTTAATGTAATATATATTGACTCCTATGTTGACCTATACGCTTTGTTCAAAAAGAACATTCCCACACTTGTTAAAAGTGATAATGCCGCAGACGATGCTATTCTCTTACATATTCAGGACACAGTGTCACAGTTAAATTCTCATATCGCAACTCTCTCAGGTGTTAAAGAATTTGAAAGCAAAATCACTCCAGAATATCAAAAATTTCGCAATGAGGGCGTATCTATATCGGTGAAATCCGAAATTGCGGTTAAAGGTCTTTATTCAAATATCATCCCATACATCAAACAAGATGGGGATAACAATCTTTATCCTACAGCGGGAGAGGGTAGGAAAAAATTATTGGCATATTCCATATATGATTTGATTTCCTCCGAAAACGAAGAAATAAAGATTAATATTTTCCTAATTGAAGAACCTGAAAACCATCTCCACAAGTCTTTACAAATTGCTTTATCTCAAATCCTGTTTACTGATCAGAAATATAGGTATTTATTTGTAACGACACATTCTCCGTTTGTCCTGTATGAAATGGATAATGTTAGCTTGATTAGAATTTTTAATGATTTACGCATCAGTAGCGCCAGTTATTTCTACACTGTTCCTGAAAGCTATGAAAAGAATCGGAAGATGCTGAATCGTAGTTTGACTGAAGCTATTTTTGCAAATAAGGTACTATTAGTGGAAGGCCCCTCGGAGTTACTCCTTTTTGAAAAAGTCATGTCAGTGGTATGCCCATTCTATGAGGCCGATGGTGTATATATTTTGGCTGTTGGCGGCATAGGATTCAAAATCTATATTGAAATTTTAGATGGTCTTAAAATAGCCAAAATAGTTAAAACTGATAACGACTTACGATTTGTAAAAAGTTCTGGTGAATACAGTGTTTTGGGCTTCTCCCGCTGCAACAACATCGTTGGTGAACCCCGGTTACCTACTAAAACCATCAGGGGGAATACTATCACGGATAGGCGTCAACTCTATTTGACGAATCAAAGTGAATTAGATAATATCAGATCAGACTACAACGTGTTTTTATCTAAAGTAGATTTAGAAAACGATTTGGATGAATTTCTACATACTGAGTTAGTTTCCTATTTAGGTGATACTGATCCCGTAGCATATCTTCAGAAGGCAAAGAAATATCATATGGCTGAATTGATTAAAAAAATAACCGATGTAGATTGCCGAAGGATATACGACCACTATAATTTTGCTTGCTTAAAGGAGGTTGCTAAATGACACTTTCACCTACACAGAAAACAATAGTGGATACCCCAGGCAACCTTATTGTCCGAGCAAGTGCTGGTACAGGGAAAACGCATACAATGGTTACCAAAATAGCAGGGGAAATTGAACACAATAAAACCCATAAAGTAGTTGCAGCCATCACATTCACAATTAAAGCTGCACAAGAAATTAAAGATCGCTTATCTGTAGATGTTACACGACATTTTATTGGAACAAATAACAGTTTTGCTATTGAAGAAGTAATTAAACCTTTTTTGAAAGATGTATACGGAGCAGAATATGCCATTGATATGAGTACGGACTACTCAGCAAAAATTGACACTTTTCAAGACGGGTTAGAAAAAATTCGATGTGACGGTGTTTTGTGCTCATATAAAGACAATAAGAAGAATTTTATTTTTGAATTGGCGCAATTAATCGTAGAAAACTCAACCGCCTGTCAGCTTTACCTTCAAGCCAAATATTTCAAAATATATATTGATGAGTACCAGGATTGCGATAAAGCAATGCACAGTTTCTTCATGTATATTTGCGATAACCTTAATATAGAAACTTTCGTTGTTGGCGATGAAAAGCAATCAATTTATATTTGGCGGGGAGCTTATCCGGAGGCCTTTAAGGGAATCTGGGAAAAAGAAAACTTCAAAAAAATTTTTATGGGTGACAACTTTAGATCTTGCCGACAAATACAGAACTATTCGAACCTTTTGTGTGAAGAAACGCGTCACCTATATGTTCCAACAGAAAGTTTAGAAAATATTGTATGGCTAACTCCAACCTCAGTTAATTGGGCATCAGAGGTACTCCAACACGTTGATACAACTCAAAGAACTGCATTATTGCGGTTTAAAAACTCAGATGCGGAAACAGGTGCGAACAATCTTTCGGTTGCAGGTATGCCGTTCACATTCATTCCCCAATT
>CAQBGY010000486.1 GCA_948759685.1 uncultured Eubacterium sp. | reverse complement strand
ATGACCCGCAGCGTCCGGTCGTGTGCATGGATGAAAAACCATATCAGCCATTGGGCGATGCCAGGGAAGCCCTGCCGATGCGCCCAGGCGACATCCAAAAGGTGGATTCCGAATATGTGCGGAATGGCACCTGCAGTATCTTTGCGTTCGTTGAGCCGCTTGGAGGCAGGCATCATACCAGTGTCCATGAGCACCGCACGGCCTTTGACTGGGCAGAGGAAATCAGATACCTTGTAGATGTCATGTACCCGAATGCTGAAAAAATCATTCTTGTAATGGACAACCTCAATACCCATAAGCCGGCTTCCCTATATAAGAAATATCCCCCGGAGGAAGCAAGGCGCATCATCAGGAAACTTGAAATACATTACACACCTAAGCACGGCAGCTGGCTGGACATAGCCGAAATCGAGCTGAATGTCCTGACCAGGCAGTGCCTGTCACGAAGGATAGGGACGCTCGAGGCCTTAAGGTCAGAGATAGCAGCATGGGAAACCGAACGCAACCTGAACCAGGAAAAGATTCTATGGCACTTTCAGACTGGGGATGCCAGAACCAAGCTTATATCTCTATACCCGACTATAATATCTGACTCTCAATGATGGGAGTCAGATATGCCAAATATCAACGGTACAGTACACTAGATAGCTTACCATATCTCTTGGCTTATTCTCCAACAGCAGATTACTAACGCAATATCAAAATTACTGTAAAAGTCCTGCCTGCGGAAACCGCGAGGTGTTTCGTGCTCCCTTGCACAAAAGCCCGAGACTACCGCGCCAAAATGAGCTGCATTTGCCCGTTTTGTGTGCATCTTCACAGGAAACTGCCAGACTTTTATGTATGGTGGTACGACTGATTGTATGGGAGCTTAGTTACGTACCTGCTCTGCATCTGATTTTGACAAATGCTGTAACGTTAGAAATACGTTTTTCTCCCGTTCATCTCAAATACATCATGGCTCTTGATGCTTCTCACCGCCTGCCGCAGACTTCCCGCCCTACCATGACGGTGATAAGGCTGAGATGCATTATGTTTATGGAAAATGATACATTCCCCTTCTCCCATGTACTCCGGATTATGTATGTACCAGATATGTCCTGTGTTCTTCGATTGGATTTCCACATCATAGTATTCCGCCAGAATAATATTGAAGTAGGACTTGTCAAGATTCTTTAGCTCTTGTGGCTGAAACATCCGTCTCTTCCCCCCCTTCTGCTTTTCTGCCAAAATGCGGTGGTATTAATTCTTATGTACTAAATTTTGTTATTTGGGGCTTTGTCCTCCTTTGGGAGCCATTTTGTATAAAATTTTCTATGTCGTCTCAGTATCTAAGACAAATACCTGAAACATTGTTCCATCAGTCAGTATGAAAATATTCCCTGTCAGCTACAAAATGAATGATCCCTTTTTCCTTTGTCCCTTTCCGCGAAAAACCAAAGGGACAAAGCATCCTTATTTTGCAAAAATACGTATATATTTTACAATACAAATTTAATAACTCTTGCAAAACCTGCAATTGTTCCTATCCCTTAGCACTTATACAAACATAGGTTCCGGATATATTACTGATAATTTTACTTGAAAAGAGAGAGACTTACAAGAAAAAAGATGTTAAGAAAATGGTGAGCTTTTGTCGGCCTTGAAGCTGTGCGCAGCAGGCTGTAGACAGCAGCTACGCTGTTTAAGTTATCGAATTCCATGAAACGCTGGAAGGATAACTGGGAAGCCAGCTCACCGTTCTTCAAGTTTTCCGCAACTGTCAGGAATGTCCTATACACGACAAATGCAATCGAAGCACTGAATTCCACTTACCGGAAACTCAACCGCCTGCGGAGCGTATTTGCCAGCGACACAGCACTCCTAAAAGCATTGTATCTGGCTACTTTTGAGGCAACGAAAAAATGGACAACCACCATTCGAAACTGGGGGCAGGTCTATGGAGAATTAAGCGTCATGTATGAAGGTGGGTTATCAGAATAGACTGTTTTGGTACAAACTAAGACAGGCGGACTCTTTGCCTGCTCTTGACATACCATTTTTCACCTGTTATATATAAAATAAGAGAAAAAGCTCTGCCAAAGAACTTTTTGCCCTTCATTATCATAGAAGAATCTTATTTACAGACTTTTTCTCATAGTCTCTAATCGGATTTGTTGTTTTGTTACTGGCATAAAAATCCTCCTTTTTGATAAGAAATTTTTTAAACACACCCTGGCTTTTTACAGTATTGCTAATTTCATTTCATAGCCATCAGAGATAAACAAATATAAATACACTTTGTATATTGTCAGGCTAATTGTTTTTCAGCAGCATAATGAATTCCAACGCCACTTTTTCCTCATATTCCGCTACTTCATTTATCATGATTGATATCTTCTTGTTAATACTGGAATAACATTTTGATAAATATGATTTGTATAATAGACTTTTTATTATTGTCCATTTTTTAATTATATTATTAAACTCTTCAATCACATGAACCACTTTTATACAATTTTCATTAATATATTTTAATGAAATTGCAAAGTGCATTCTACATCTTATAATGTTCCTAAAAGCCCTAATTAAAATTCCATTTCCACCGCCAAAGTTTTCAATATCCTCAAGATCTATCACGTTATCTTTAAGGAAGTCAGAAAATTTATACATCATTGTAAACATACTAAAGTCAAGATTAAGTAACTCTTCAACAATTTCTAAATTGCAATATTCTTTTTTTTTGATTTGGAAGTCAATTAATAAGTTTCTATATCCATAAAATAATTTACCTAACCCCAACTCCTCCCCATGAACCGGATCCATCAGAAATGGGCGTGTGTCATTAACTAAATAACCATTTTCGCTTTTTCCTACTATCATGATATAGTGGTCAGAATGTACTTTATTATAGAAATTTTGAAGCCAAGGTAAATAAAAAGTATCTATTCCCACCAAAACAGGCATTTTCTTATCAAACAGATTATAGTCAATGGTTTGCTGCAATTTGTCTTTCTTTATATCCCTAAAATAAGTTTTCACACCATGATATTTTTCAAACAACTCTACAGTTCTAAGTTTGTCATCAAAATATAATCTTGGCGCAATCTTTCCCCTTTCCCATATTCCTGCCTTCTTTACCTCAGTATTCGAAAAAAAGAACTTCCAATTATCTAAATACATTAATTCAAATCCCACTTTTTTCCAAATCCCCAAAGCTTCTAATTGTACATCAAAACAACTAGTCATTCCATCGTCTTTTACCGGAATTATATCCAACATTTAAAAACACCTCTTTTTGCTATGTAAATAATTTAGAATCCACCCATTCTCCTTTATCCGTTATATTTTTTTATTAAACCAATAATTTTGTTAATATTATCTATTTTGTCAATCAGCAAATCTTCTTCATTTACTGTTATTCCAAATTTTTCTTCAATGCATACAATTATCTCAATCGCTTTAATAGAATCTAACCCTATATCTATTAGGTTGCTTTCTCCGGATAAACTATTAACTACATTATTATCCAGCATTAGAACATCACTTATTATTTTTACAACTTCTTTTTCCAAATTCGTATTCCTCCCTATATTGTCAAGTGATTTTCCTTATAAAATCAAGGAATTTTAAATTTCATATCTCAGATGAATGAGCCAAGGAGATGGACATTTCTCTGTATCTGGTACGA
>CAQBGY010000485.1 GCA_948759685.1 uncultured Eubacterium sp. | reverse complement strand
AGAAGTTCGGCTACAGAAACAGTTGTAGCGTGATGCAAAATGCCAACGGCTTTTGCGTGGACATCCGTGAGCGTGATTTAGACTGCTACATCCGCTTCTGGGAGTACAGTTGTGGAAGAGGCAACTTTCCTGACTGGAGCATCATAATCGTGCGCAGCAACTTTAAGAAGAACCAAGCCGAAAGCCTGAAAGACTTGGCTCGTTTCTTCAAGGAGTACATGCCACGCTACGGCTACAGATACCTCTGTACCGAAGGTGATGACTACAAGTATTATCAGACGCTCGGTTTGAAGCTCATCCATAAAGACCTGTTCGGACAAGAAAACTATGGATTGGCGATGAAAGATTTGAATGTCTGATACGTACTCTAAGGTTAAGGAGGGGATTTTTCCTCTCCTTAACTATTTCCGATACGCCCCATTATCAGAACGTACCGTTTGAAATACCAGACAATTGGGTATCTGTTCCTGTATCGGAACTATTTTATCTTAATCCCAAATCAGAAATAGCAGATAATATACACATTGGATTTATTCCGATGGCGTGTGTTGATGATGGATTTTCTGGAAATCACTATTTTGAAAAACGTATATGGAAAGAAGTAAAAAAAGGATATTGCCATTTTCAGAATGGCGATATAGGTATTGCAAAAATATCTCCATGCTTTGAAAATCTCAAATCAACAATCTTTCAAGGACTTCCCAATAATTGTGGCGCAGGAACTACCGAATTGGTTATTTTACGCCCAATAAATATCTATGCAAAATTTTATCTATATCTTTTTAAATCACAATGGTATATAGATGAAGGTACAAAATATTTTAAAGGAGTAGTAGGACAACAGAGGGTTCACAAAGGTATTTTTACTGATTTGCATATCCCATTACCACCTCTTGTCGAACAACAACGTATTGTAACAGAGATTGAGAAATGGTTTGCCTTGATTGACCAGATAGAACAGGGTAAGGTCAATTTACAGACAACAATCAAGCAAACCAAGAGCAAAATCCTTGACCTTGCTATTCACGGCAAACTCGTACCACAAGACCCAAATGATGAGCCATCCATCGAACTGTTGCAACGTATAAATCCCGACTTCACTCCTTGTGATAACGGGCATTATGCGCAGTTGCCTGATTCGTGGAGCGCAGTACCTATGCAAATGCTATGTTATTTGACCGATGGAGAAAAGCAGAACGGTATAGAAAGAATAAACCATGATGTGAAATATTTGCGTGGAGAGCGTGATGCCAAGACTTTGACTTCAGGCAAATATGTGGCAGCAAATTCTCTTTTGATTTTAGTAGATGGCGAGAACTCTGGTGAGGTTTTTAGGACTCCGATTGACGGCTACCAAGGTAGTACTTTCAAACAGTTGCTTATCAACGAAAATATGAACGAAGAATATGTACTACAAGTTATCAACTTGCATAGGAAAGTCTTGAGAGAAAGTAAGGTTGGTTCTGCCATTCCTCACTTGAATAAAAAGCTATTCAAAGCGATAGAAGTACCTATTCCGCCTTACAATGAGCAACAAAGAATTGTAGAGGCTATAAATAAGGCTTTTATGTCTTTGAACTTAATAATTGAGAGCTTATAGGCTCTCCATTATTAAGTTCAAAGTGGTAAAAAACGTTTCTATTTGGTCTATGATTCGCCTCTGTTCATAGAGTGGAGGTAAGCATATAGACATCAATAAAAATTTATTAAGAATTAAGTTGTGCAAACCCGTAGTTTGTGTTTGCATCAATCTCATAGCCCCAGTCTGATATTTTGCCAGAATACAGTAATACAAGTACTTACTTAATACGGTATCATTATACCGTATTCTTAACACCATTGTAAAATTACTGAATGAAAAAACGCCACTTTTGCCTTCATAGAGGATTGTTCTTCCAACAGGATTATTATCGCTACCACCTGATTTTTCTACAATCAAATCACCGTTCTCTAAATGACGTTTAGCAAAAGTTCTTTGTTCAACATCAATATACTCTATATTTGAATAATCTAACTTAAAGTCCTTGGTGAAATTTGCATTGCGTATAACCCCCACATTAACAAATGGTTCTTTCTTCCCTTTCCACAATCCATTAATGTTTTCGCATAAATCTTTGAGTGCAACAGCGCACCATCCATCAGGCAACTGCGCATAATGCCCGATACGTTCTATTATATTATTACCATATTCATTCTAAATCAATGTAGTATGGTAACAAAATTCAAAAATCATTTGGCAAAGACTAATCTTGCCAAGAACACCGTCACCTCGTATGTGTGGACGGTGCAGTATTTCCTCTGTCATTATGGGGAAGTGAATAAAAAGAATCTCTTGGCATACAAGGGGTACTTGGTGGAGAACTTTAAGCCACAGACAGTAAATCTTCGGCTGCAAGGTATCAACAAGTATCTGGAATTTACAAAACAGGAGAAACTGAAAGTGAAGTTCGTAAAGGTACAGCAGAAGAACTTTTTGGAAAATGTAATCAGTGATGCCGATTACAAATTTCTCAAAGCGCAACTTAAAACGGACGGTTATGATGAATGGTATTTTATCGTGTGGTTTATGGCTGCTACAGGGGCGCGTGTCAGTGAACTGCTTCATATCAAAGCAGAACATGTACAAATCGGGCATCTTGACCTATACAGCAAGGGAGGAAAGATACGCCGTTTGTATATCCCGAAGAATTTGCGCACAGAGGCTGCGAAATGGCTTAAAGAAATAGGACTTACTTCCGGCTATATCTTTCTGAACCGTTTCGGGCAACGTATTACTACTCGTGGGATAGCCTCGCAACTCAAACATTTTGCCGAAAAGTACGGAATGAACAAGGAGGTCGTTTACCCCCATTCATTCCGTCACCGTTTTGCAAAAAACTTTCTTGACCGTTTCAATGACCTTGCTCTACTTGCCGACCTTATGGGACATGAAAGCATAGAAACAACACGTATCTATCTTCGCAGAACTGCCAGCGAACAGCAGAAGATTGTGGATAAAGTAGTGAACTGGTAAAGTCTCATCAGCCTTTAGAAGTGTAAACGAATACACTTCTAAAGGCATTTTGAATGTTATCCAAAATAGAGAATAGTTTCTCTATCTTTTGAACGATGCGCTGTTGTTCTTTGATAGGAGGAAGTGGAAAATATAAATTCTCCAATACACCAATATATAATTCTTTTTGATTTGTACTTCCTGCCAAATTATCTTCTATGTATTGTTGAATAAGTTGAGAAGACATATAAGCAAATACATATTCAGAATTGATTTCTTCATATGTTCTTACAACTGATACATGAGAATCTGGAACCACAAAAGGATATTTACCTAAACAACTTTCATCAAATAGTCTGGTTCTTCCAACAGTTCCTGTTCCTGTTGAATTAACAAGAACATCACCTGTTTGTAATTTATATTTTGAGTCCCATTTATTTATTGTTGAAGGGTCTAAAAACTTTGCCTGTTCTAATGAAATACCTCCTTCCTTTAGATTGCATTTTTGTGCGAATACGGGATATGTCTTATCGTCTTCCGAATATTTGGGAGATTTTCCCCTTGACAAAAACGAACACAAATCATTCATCTTACACCATTTCCATTCATTTGGCACATCAAATGGATAATGCCCGTTATCACAAGGTGTGAAGTCGGGATTTATGCGCTTCAAGAGTTTG
>CAQBGY010000484.1 GCA_948759685.1 uncultured Eubacterium sp. | reverse complement strand
CTACAAGCAGTTGGAGGAACGGGAAAAAATCAGGAAGGAGGTATGTTTCCTTGAAGAAAAAGCAAAAGGCGGGGGCGGCAAAGCCAAAACCGCAGGAAAATAAGCGGACACCGGAAAAGGCGGGACTGACCTTATCGGAAAAGAAACGCCTTGCGGAGCTGAAACGTGCGCTTGCCGGGAACAGCAAAGAGCAGGCGAAGCCGGACACCGCACAGAAAACCATTACATTCAAAAAAATGTACCGGGACGGCATCTGTCAGGTGGCGGACAATTATTATACGAAGATGGTGGAGTTTTATGACATCAATTATGACTTGCTGGAGGTGGAGGATCAGGCTGACATTTTGGAGGAATACAGCAAGCTGATTAACTATTTCGATCCGTCCATAAAATTCCAGTTGTTCTTATTCAACAGGCAGGTCAGCGAACAGGCTCTTGCGGAGCAGTTTGACATTGCCCTGCAGGGGGATGCGTTTGACGATATTCGTGATGAATACACGCAGATGTTAAAGCACCAGTCAGCAAAGGGCAACAATGGCATCATCAAGTCGAAGTACATTATTTTCGGTGTGGAAAGCATCGGGTACAGGGAAGCAAAGAGCAAACTAAGCAATATTGAAAAAGATGTGGTACACAATTTAAACAATATCGGCACAAACGCCAGAGGTCTTGACGGGAAGGAAAGGCTGCGTATCCTGCATGAGTATTTTAATCAGGGTACAATGGAGCCTTTCCGCTTTTCGTTTAAGGAACTGTCGGAGTCCGGGAAGTCGGTCAAGGACTATATTGCGCCGCCGGGGTTTGATTTCCGCTATCCGAGCCGCTTCAAGTCCGGCAGTATTTATGGGAGCGTGTCTTACCTTGATATGATTGCGCCCAAGTTTACGGACGAGATGATTAAGAAGCTGCTGGACATTGATGACAACCTTACCCTTACTATGCACATGAGGACGATTGATCCGGTGGAAGCAATCAAAATGATAAAACGTGCGCTCACCGACATTCAGAAAAATAAGATTGAGGAACAGAAAAAGGCAGTCCGGAGCGGTTACGATATGGATATTCTGCCGACTGACATCGTGACGTATGAGAAGGACACTCTGGAACTGCTTGACGATTTGAACACAAGCAATCAGAAACTTATCAAAATGACATTTCTGATTACCTGTTACGGGAGGACAAAGAGGGAGCTTGGAAACCTTACGCAGAGGGTGTCCGGCATTATCCAGCAGGCAAACTGTAATTTACGGTGTTTGCAGTATTTACAGGAGCATGGGCTTATGGCGAGTGCGCCGATTGGGTGTAATGACGTGGGGATTGAGAGAAACCTTACCACCAAAAGCACCGCTGTCCTTGTACCGTTCTGCACACAGGAGCTTTTCATGCCCGCACCGGCTATTTATTACGGTCTGAACGCACTTTCCAATAACATGATTATGGCAGACCGGAAAAGACTTCGTACACCGAACGGAGTTATTTTGGGAACACCGGGAAGCGGTAAGTCTTTTTCCGCAAAGAGGGAGATTTTGTCCTGTTTCCTTATCACAAAGGATGATATTATTGTCTGCGATCCGGAAGGCGAGTATTTCCCTCTGGTGCATGCGCTTCATGGGCAGGTGGTAAGACTTGCCACCAATTCAAAAGACTTCTTAAATCCGATGGACATTCAGCTTTCCCATAAAGGGGATAAGGAAGCGTTGAAGCTAAAGAGTGACTTCCTGATTACGCTGTGTGATTTGATTGCCGGAGGGAAGGACGGTCTGGAAAATGACGAGAAGGGCATTATTGACACCTGCATCAAGCATATCTATGACGGGTATTTCAAGCACCCGAAGCCGGAGAATATGCCCATACTGGAAGATTTGTATAATGCGCTGTTAAAGTATGAGCCGAAAGACGTTGCGCCAGAGCTGCAGAGGGAAGCGAAGCAGAAGGCAGTTCGGATTGCCAACAGCCTTGTTCTGTATGTGCATGGCTCGCAGAACTATTTTAACCACCGAACCAATGTAGACGCACACAACCGGATCATGTGTTTTGACATTCGTGACTTAGGAAATCAGTTAAAAGAGATTGGGATGCTGATTGTGCAGGATGCGGTCTGGAATAGGGTGTCGCAGAACCGGGAGCGCAAAGTTGCCACAAGATACTACTGTGATGAGTTCCATTTGCTTTTGAAGGAAAAGCAGACAGCTATCTATTCGGTGGAGATTTGGAAGCGTTTCAGGAAATGGGGCGGAATCCCGACAGGCTTGACGCAGAACGTGGGCGATTTTCTGAAATCGGAGGAAATCGAGGGCATCTTGGGGAACAGCGATTTTGTATATCTGCTGAACCAGAACGCCAAAGACCAGCATATCTTGGCGGATAAGTTGGGATTGTCGGAGAAACAGCTTATGCACGTCACTAATTCCGAACCGGGAAGCGGTCTGATACTGTTTGACAATGTGGTTATCCCATTCGTGGATAAATACCCGGCTAATACAAAAACTTTTGCGATTATGAACACAAAACCGGAGGAATCCGTAACGAAGGAAGATGAGGAAGGTTAATGGCAGAAAAGAAAGGGAAGAAAAAACAGGATACCGCCTACCGTAAAGAAGTAAATGCGGAGTTCCGTAAGGGAGCCGCTAATGCCTTTACAGGTGGCGGCAGTGCTGCCTATCAGCCGAGGGATGCCGATACCAAGAAGCCGGGGCATGGTTCAGCCGGGAAAAGGCAGGCGGAAAAGGGGATGCAGGTGCAACAGCAGACTTTTGGACAAAAAGTCCAGAAGTCCGGGAATAGGCAGTTACAGGAGAATCAAACTTTTTCGGAACATAAGGGCGTGGATTCCCAAAAGAGAGATACCAGACAGCGGAAATCTAACCATGCTTCAAAAGCCAAAGCGAAAAAGCAGATGTACCAGACCACTTCTGGACAAAAAGTCCAAAAGTCCGATGCGAAGCCGGGGCAGGAAGAAAAGCCTGATTTTATCAAGGAAAGCAGTGGATTTACCGGGCAGGACAATTTCAGCCAGCCGGAGGAAACGGAGAAAAAACAGCCGGATACGGAAGATTACCACCGGAGGGATACTTACAGGCAGTCACAGAAAAAAGGGAAATACCATAAAAAGCGGGTACAGAAAGAACACCGGGTAAAAAGCGAAACAAAGGAAAAAACGGAAAATAAAACCTTTACCGAAGAATCTTTTGCGGAGAATACCGGAAATCTGTTTCAGGGGGAAGGAGGCTCTGAATTTACAGGCAGTAAAAAGCTGCAAAAGAAACAGCGGCAGGCAGGGAAAGCCGGAAAGAAGGTACAGAAGGCAAGGGCAAAGCTGCCAAAGACAAGGGAATACACCTTGCAGAGAGTATTTGACGAGAAAACCGGGAAGGGAAAATATGTGGTTGTTCCTCTGGATAAGGAAAAACCCTTCAAGCAGGAGGGCATACCGAAAACCACCATGCGCCGGATGCAGAATGAGAGCAGGAATTTTGTGCATGGGAAGATTGCTGAAACGGAGAAAGAAAATTCAGCAGTGGAGGGCGCACACAAATCAGAACAGAAAGGGGAAGAACTGTTTTCTTTCGTCAAAAGGCAGTTAAAGGGAAAAGAGCAGAAACAGCGGGCGAAGGTGGCAAAGCTGGAAAAAAAGCAGTTTAAAAAGGAAGTCAATTTCCAGTACCAGAAGTTT
>CAQBGY010000483.1 GCA_948759685.1 uncultured Eubacterium sp. | reverse complement strand
AAGAAATTTAATGAAAATTTGATAGAAATAAGAGTGTGATTGTGGTATTCTGTTACAAATCGGGATTTGTAAGTGAGGTGTGTTATGGCAAAATTACTTTGTATATGTGGAAAGATTGGTTGTGGTAAAACATATTATGCTAATCGATTAAAAGAACAAGAGCATGCTGTGATTTTATCTACAGATGAAGTAACCTATGATTTAACAAATAATCAACAAGGTGAAGGTTATGATGAATTTGCTAGAAGAGTTAATTTATATTTAAGAAAAAAAGCAGTGGAAATTGTAAATGCAGGATGCACTGTAATTTTAGATTGGGGATTTTGGACAAAAGAAAATAGGAAAGAAATAAAAAGATATGGAGAAAATAATGGGGTTTTGGTAGAAATGCATTATATTGATATTGATGATAAGACTTGGTATGAAAATATTGAAAAAAGAAATAATGAAGTCATATCTGGAAATGGCGGATCAAGTTTTTATGTTGATGAGGGATTACTAAATAAAGTTTCTTCTCTGTTTGAAATTCCAGAAAAAGAAGAAATAGATATTTGGTATAAACCACACCAATAAATTACAATTTGTCTAAACAATCATTACCATAATCACAACTGAATAAGTAATATAAAACACAGTGTCAGAGCGTATAGAAACAGTCTATGCGCTCTATTTTATTGTAAAGGAGCAGATTTAGGAGCAAAGACAGCAGTACACAGCAAAAAGCCACCCGACAGCACCCACCCACAAAAATAATCGTGGAAAGACACTATGTAGGCACTGAAAAATGGAAACGGTATTTAAGCGGATAGCCGAGGAACAGATAACAAAAAAGGTTAAGGAGATAGCGGAAAACAGCGTAAATTAGCACTGGAAACGGAAAAGGGAATATAGTATAATAGGAGTTGAGAGGAAGTCCCTTTTCATCAAGGAGGAAAATCCTCTGCTCCTGCATGGGCAGTCGCATTTTCCTTCGGAAAACATGGAAGATTGAATGAAAAGGGAAAAACTGAATAACGACAAAATCACTGCTTTATATTGCGGGCTTTCCAAAGACGATGGCACAAACAATGAGAGCATAAGTATCAGCACGCAGAAAACCATGCTGAAAGATTACGCAAAGCGCAACGGTTTTCTGAACTGCCAGTTCTACGTTGATGATGCAGCTATAATAGGACTTAATCAGAAAACCTTTTGTTTAAGGGTTTTACCGATTAAGTCCTATTTTTTTACCCAGAAATAGGCGATTGCGAAACTAACTGACAAAAATTTATGCACTTTGTATAGAAACGAACTTGAAATGAATCGACTAAGCTAAAAAGTTGTGCAAAATGGATATAAAAGTCAAAATTTTAGTGAGGAGAGTTGCAAAAGGAAAGCTTAAAAAAGTTAGGTTTTATGCGGCTTTCAGAGTTTCGCAATCACCTATAGGAAGCAGAGAAGAGAAAGGAGTGTGTGCGGTTGGCTAGACCGAAAATCAACCTTGCTGATTTTGATGCGATGCTAAATTTTGATTCAAAGGAGGAAGCTGTACCTGCACCACAAGGACATATTCCGGGTACGGAACTGGTACATAATGGGATTTTGGAAATGGACTTCTCACAAATGGAGCCATTCCCGGAACATAAATTCAAACTGTATGAGGGACAGCAGCTTAATGACATGGTGGAGAGCATCCGGCAGTCTGGCATCCTGCTCCCGATCATCCTCTGGCATACTGGGGAAGGGAAATACATTATCCTCAGTGGGCATAACCGCCGCAATGCTGCCATGCTTGCAGGGCTGACGAAAGGTCCAGTGATTATCCGGGAGAACCTGACCCATGACGAAGCAACCCTGATTGTGACAGAAACAAACCTGCGGCAGCGTTCTTTTGCGGATATGAGCCATTCGGAAAGGGCATATTGTCTGGCACAGCATTATGAAGCATTGAAGTCACAGGGCAGGAGGAATGATCTTTTAACAGAGATTGAAATGCTCCTAAACCCGCATGAATCAAGGGAAAATTCAACTTCGTCTGAAGTTCAGACGAAGTTAAGGGCGGACGAAAAAATAGGGCAGGAATATGATCTCTCAAGGGATAAAGTAGCAAAATATATCCGAATTTCTAAGCTAGTCCCACCATTTATAGAGCGTGTAGACACAGCAGAGATTGCATTCCTCGCTGCTTACGACCTGTCTTTCGTTGAAGATACCGAAAAACAACAGCAGATTGCAGACCTTATGGTTTCCGATGGTTATAAACTGGATATGAAAAAAGCGGAACTGCTCCGCAATTATTACGAAACCGGGAAACTGACGGATATTACAATGACACAAATTCTTTCCGGTGAGAAAACAAGAAAACCAAAAAGTGACAAACCGCAGCCCATCAAAGTGAAACCTGAGGTTATCACGAAATATTTTACAGCAGGGCAGAGTGTGAAAGAGATTGAGGAAACCATTGACCGGGCATTGGAACTTTATTTCGGCAATCAGAACGGGAAAATGGATTTTCCAGAAAAAACAGGAGAGGAGTAATACGAAAAAGAGATTCGGGTGCGCAGGATGTAGGATTTTACAAAACCTATAAGAAAAAATCATTTTGTCTGGCAGAATACATAGCTGGGATTCTTAAAGTCTTGCGTACCCAAAAAGAAATATAAGAAAAAATAAAATCACAAAATGGGGGGTGACTGTTTGGACAGAGCGACCAGACTGGCCGACCTTTATAAAGCGTCGGTGCAGGAATATATCAAAACACCGGAAGAATGGAAAGGGCTGCTATCCTGTGTCGCAAGATTTTATAAACGCTCCTTTGACAATGTAGTATTGATCTACGCACAGAAACCAAATGCAATCCAGCTTGGAACGTTTGATGAATGGCATGACAAACGGATTGGGCGCAGCATCAACAAAGGTGCAAAAAGTATTGCAGTGATTGATATGGTAAATCCGAATGCAAGCATCAAATATCTGTTTGACCTCCTTGATACAAATGGTAGTATCCAATCCTACCGTAACCTGCAAAAATATCTTTGGGAATTGGAAGAACAGTACTACCAGGAAATTATGCTACGTTTCCATGAAAAGTACCAATTCCCAGTGGACAGCATTGAAGCTTGCCTGCATGGTTTGGCAGGGAAGCGTACAAAGGAAATGATGCCCGCTTATCTGGACAGGTTTCCAGGTCGAAGAAGAAGGCAGCCCACTTTACGGGATGCCGGAAGGGGCGGTGAAGGCGGAATTGGAAAAATTGGTAGAGGAAAGTGTTACCTTTACCGTATTTTCAAAATGCGGGCTGCAAACAGAACCATTTGAATATGGAAGTTTTGAAAACATCCAGAATTATAACAGCCTTGCGCTTTTTATGGCATTGGGGAATTATACCATCTCCATTGCACGACCGATTTTAAAACAGATCTACCAGGAAATCCAGGACATCAAAAACGAAAGGAGCAAAATTTATGAGGAAAGAACCATTAATGGACTTCACTTATCAGACAGGCAGCGATGGGATGCTGTACCCGCAAATCCAGATTTCCGAGGATATGGAAACTATCCAGATGCCCGTAAAAAAATTCGGCGGGATGTGGAAGAAATATATGATGGAGCTACATCCGCACCGGATGGCCGAGTTGGTGGCACAGGGTTTTCTTTCCGCCTTTTTCAGCGAAGCGTCTGCCACGCCTGCGGCGGGGACTTG
>CAQBGY010000482.1 GCA_948759685.1 uncultured Eubacterium sp. | reverse complement strand
ATATGTGGATACGATTGATGATGTAATTTATTACAATGATTCTAAAGGAACGAATACAGATGCATCAATAAAGGCTATTCAGGCAATGTCCAGACCAACGGTATTAATTGCCGGGGGGTACGATAAGAAGGTCTCTTTTGATGGCTGGGCAAAAGAATTGGATGGAAAAATAAAATGCCTCGTTTTATTAGGTGAGACATCAGAGCAGATTGCAGATACAGTGAAAAAATATGGCTATGAGAATATTATATTTACACAATCTCTCGAAGAAGCAGTGCAGGTCTGCTATGAGAAGTCAGAGCCTGGAGAGGCAGTTTTATTATCGCCGGCATGTGCCAGCTGGGATATGTTTGACTGTTATGAACAGCGTGGGGATATGTTTAAAGAATTGGTTAAAAAGTTAAAGAAATAAAAGAAATCTTGGAGTTGGTATCGTGAAAAAGGAATATGATCCGGTTTCCGGAGAAGAAAAAGTAGTACAAAAAAGAAAAAAACGTAAATCAGACAGCTATTTTGATTATAGCTTGCTTTTTGTATGGATTTTTATTATGCTCTTAGGCTATGTTCTTTTGTACAGTGCAAGTTCTTATACTGCATTAAATAAATATAATGATTCAACTCATTTTTTAAAGAATCAGTTGAAAGCAACGGTAATGGGATGCTTTGTAATGATACCGGCAATTTTAATTGATTACAGATTCTGGAGAAAATTTCATAAACTAATTTATATTGGTTCTATTGCTACGGTTGTACTGGTAATTACGCCATTAGGAGTAGAAGCCAATGGAGCCAGAAGATGGGTTGATTTAAGCGTAATCCAGTTTCAGCCGGCAGAATTAGTTAAAATAGCTGTGATTATAATGACGGCTCATATGCTGGCAAAGTGTGGAAGTACAGCGTTAAAACGAGGTAAAATATGCTGGCAGATTTATAGCTTTTCTATTCTCGGAGCGGCATTGCTGTTTGTGCTGACTTCTAATCTCAGTTCGGCGATTATAGTACTGGGAATCAGTGCTATTATGTTGATTGTGGCTGGTGCCTGCAAATATTTTACGGGAGTAATCCTTGGTGGAATTGGAGTAGGAGTTGTCTCATTATTCTTTTTGGGACAATTTTCGGATTTGGGATTCCGATTCAGCCGTATTGCTGTGTGGAGAAATCCCGAGGCGTATATGGATGGTACTGGATATCAGGTAATGCAGGGACTTTATGCAATTGGCTCCGGCGGGTTGTTTGGAAAAGGGCTGGGTCAGAGTGCTCAGAAACTGGGTTTTGTGCCAGAGGCAACGAATGATATGATATTTTCTATTATATGTGAAGAGTTAGGTATATTTGGGGCAGTCTGCATTATTGCATTATTTATCTTTATGTTAAGGCGGATGCGTGTGGTAGCAAGCAATGCACCTGATTTATTTGGGTCTATGCTGGTAGTAGGAATTTTAGCGCATATTTCGATACAGGTGGTTTTAAATATTGCAGTTGTGACAAACTTTATTCCAAATACAGGTGTTTCACTGCCGTTTATCAGTTATGGTGGAACATCATTGTTGTTTTTGATGCTGGAAATGGGATTGGTTTTATCTGTTTCAAGAAGGATAAAAAGGATTCGGTAATAACCGGGAGTGTGAGGTATGAGACAAACCAGAAAATTAAAAAGAAAAAGAAGAAGGCGTTTGAAAAAAGGGGTTAAAATATTTTTGATTGGGTTCAGTGTTGTGCTTGCAGTAATTATGATTGTCATGTTTGGCTTTCAGTTACAGAATGTCAAGATTTCTCTGGATTTAGGTCAATATACAAGCCAGGAAGTGAAAGCCTATATGGATGCAAAAGAAATCGATAATACTCTGATGTTCTGGCTGAAAAATAAAGCAGGACACAGTACCAGATTAGAATTATTAGAAGAGTATAATGTAAAGATGCTCTCTCCGTTTTCAGTGAAAATTAGTGGATATGAAAAAAAACTTAAAGGCTTTATTGTGAAAGATGGAGCGAACTATTACTTTGATGAAAATGGTACAATTTTAAAAATCAGCGAAGATAAAATCAAAGATACTCCAATTGTTGACGGATTAGACACGAAAGAATTAAAAATATATGAAAAAATCAAGGTGTCTGATAATAAACAGTTACAATCGTTGTTAGATGTCACTTCTAGCATTGAAAAGTATAATTTTGGTGTAAAAAAAATAAAAATAAATGATTCAAATGAAGTAACCATATTGATTAAAAAGGTGCAGGTTCAGTTAGGAAAGACCATGAATCTGAACAAAAAGTTAGAAGCATTAAATGATATGTACAGCAAAGTAATACAACAAAGTGGAATATTAAATATGAAGTATGCCAGTGAAGATGGCAGTTATACATTGAAAAAAACACAAAAAAAACATACAGAAAATAAATAAAACTATTGATATTTTCTTAAAATGATTATATTATAGAATATATGTGGCTAATATTATGTCCACCAATTGTGGACAAGCTAAAATTAATGGAAAAACGAAGGAGGATAAACTCTTGTTAGAAATTACTACAAACGAAAGTGAAGCGGTAGCAAAGATTATAGTTGTAGGCGTTGGTGGAGCAGGAAACAATGCCGTAAATAGAATGATAGATGAAAATATCGGTGGTGTTGAGTTTATATCGGTAAATTCAGATGCACAGGTATTAAAAAGAAGTAAGGCACCAACTACATTACAGATTGGTGAGAAGATTACAAAAGGACTTGGAGCAGGAGCAAAACCTGAGGTTGGTGAAGCAGCTGCAGAGGAGAATGTTGAAGAGTTATCCCAGTTGTTAAAGGGTGCTGATATGGTATTCGTTACATGTGGAATGGGTGGTGGAACTGGTACAGGTGCCGCACCGGTAGTTGCCCGTGTTGCGAGAGAGCAGGGAGCACTTACAGTAGGTGTTGTTACAAAGCCTTTTAGATTTGAATCAAAGACACGTATGAATAATGCTCTTGCAGGAATCGGCAGATTGAAACCAAACGTAGATACATTGATTGTTATTCCGAATGATAAATTGCTTGAAATTGTAGATAAGAGAACAACAATGCCGGAAGCATTAAAGAAGGCTGATGAAGTTTTACAGCAGTCTGTTCAGGGCATTACAGATTTGATTAACGTACCAGCATTAATTAACCTTGACTTTGCTGATGTACAGACAGTTATGAGAGATGCAGGTATTGCACATATTGGTATCGGTGAGGCTACAGGAGATGAAAAGGCTTCAGAGGCTGTACAGCAGGCTGTTACATCACCACTTCTTGAGACAAATATTGACGGAGCTAAGAATGTAATTATCAATATCACTGGTGATGTGAGCTTATTTGAAGCAAACGAAGCTGCAAGTTATGTGCAGGAACTTGCGGGAGATGAAGCGAATATTATTTTTGGTGTCAGATATGACGATTCTTACCCGGAAGAATGTTCAATTACAGTTATGGCTACAGGTATTGGTGATACTGATGCACCAAAGGCTGCACCATTTGGAATGGGTGGAGTAAAGAAATCATTCACATATAACGCTACATCCTCAGCTTCAGCATCAAGAACTGATATGGGAAGAGATGCACATGCTACATCTCAGCCACAGAGTAATGTTGAAGAAAAACCATTGAACATACCGGATTTCTTAAGAAATCGATAAGTAGCAGATTAGCATTAGATTGTGAATAAATTATAGATCGGAAGAGCGTCGTGTAGGG
>CAQBGY010000481.1 GCA_948759685.1 uncultured Eubacterium sp. | reverse complement strand
GCCGCTTGAAAAATCCCCGAAAAAATATTTTCGGATTTTTCAAAAAACACTTCCGTTTTGCCCCCTGTTTTTCTCCTATTGGTGAGAGGGCAAACCATAAAAAGGAGGTTTTGTTGAGTAGAAATAAGCAGACAAAGAAACAGACCTTTTGTGTACTGATAATGTTTGCGATATTTTTTATGTTTACTGCTTGCAGTTTGGAAAAGGAAGGTTTGCAAGAGCCGGTAACTGATATGTCAGGGCTTTCTGATACGGAAAGTGCCCAAGTCGAAGCCACAGACAGGCAGGAAGGAGAACTTATGCAGGAATTTGATTTTTCGGTATTTTCCAATGTGGAGCTGATAGGGGCGGATTTGTCTGCTATGAGTGGCGAACAGACGGAAATCCTCTACCGGCAGGCAATGTACTGTCAGGTTATGACGGACGCAGACATTGATACCATGCGGGAACTTGTGTCGGAGGATATGGTCTTTACGCACATGAGCGGAAGACAGCAGACAAGGGAGGAATATTTCGCAGATGTGAAGGATGGGAGCCTCCGCTATTTTACTATCGGCATTGACAGCCCAGTAGTGGAAGTGGATGGCGATTTTGCTTCTGTTACTTATACTTCTGTACTGAACGCCAACGCTTACGGTGCAAGGGGAACTTATCGCATGGGCGGGAGTCACTGGTTTGAAAAGCGGGAAGATGGCTGGTTCCTTATCAACGCCCCTGATCGTTAAGGGGATATCATATGGCTTCATTGAAAAATTCGGATAATAAAAAGATACCTTTGAGAAACGGGAAACAATTCATGCGCATAATAACGGATTTCGGTATGATGGTGCTGCTTCCTCTGCTTATGGCTTATTCTCTGGTCGGGGAGACTTTACATGAGTGGGCAGGCATCTTCATGTTCCTGCTTTTTATCCTTCATCATATCCTGAATTTATCGTGGTATAAACACCTACTCAAAGGGCGTTATTCCGGTTCCCGTATTTTGAGAACAGTGTTTGACCTGCTCCTTATTCCTGTTATGCTGATTTTGTCAATCAGTGGGATTATAATGTCCCGTCATATATTTTCGGATTTGGGCTGGAGTTTATCCTTTGCACGGATAGCGCATCTTCTTGCGTCTTATTGGGGATTTGTACTTTTGTCGCTGCATATAGGGCTTCATTGGAGAATGGCTGTCGGCATGGCGGGAAATTTTTTACACAGAAAAAAGCCGGTAAAAAGCTGCATACTCCTGTTGCGTATAGTGATTGTGTTTATATCGTTCTATGGAGTTTATGTCTTTATCCACAGGCAGATAGGCTCTTATATGTTCCTTAAAAATCAGTTTGTATTTTTTGATTTTGGGGAGCCGCTCATATTATTTTTGGGGGATTATTTTGCAGTCATGTGTTTGTTTGCTGTATGTGGGTATTATGCTGTGGGAGGAACAGAACTGCTGGCGGAAAGGAGAAAAAAAGCATGAAAAGAAAAGGGATGCCTATAATTGCCATCTTGACGGTATTGTTATTTACGGGGTGTGTTGGCAGAAATGATACGGCTTTAGATTCAACTGGCATAGCGCAGACGGAGGAAATACAGACAGAGGAATACGAGGCGCAAAACGAGGCAAGAACGGACGGAACAGATCATGCAGTCTTGCTTTATCAGGGACAGGCAAGTATCCGCATTATTACGGCGGAAGGAAAGGTTATCTATGTTGACCCTTATGTGGGGAATGATTATGAACTTTATGCGGATTTGATTTTGGTAACACATTCACATTATGACCACAACATGGTAGATAAAGTGCAAAATCGCAATCCGGGCTGTGAGATTATCACGCAGGCAGAGGCAATCCAGAATGGGGAACATCAGATATTTGATTTAGGCTATGTAACGGTGGAAGCGGTAGAGGCAGGTTATAATTCTCTGCATGATGTGGGTGGCTGTGTGGGATACATACTGACCTTTTCCGATGGAAAATCCGTCTATGTAACAGGCGATACGTCAACCACAGAACAGATGCCTTTGCTGGCAGAGAAAAGTATTGATTATGCCTTCTTCTGCTGTGACGGTATTTACAACATGGGATTGGATGAAGCGGCGGAATGTGCAGAAATGGTTGGAGCAAAGCATAATATTCCCTACCACATAACGGCGGAGGAAGGTGTTGTTTTTGACAGGGAGCTTGCGGAAAAGTTTGGAGCGCCCAATCGTCTGATTGTGGAAGCCGGGGAAGAAATTATAATTGAATAAAAAATTATAAGCGAATGGAGGAAATGTGATGGAAAAATTTGGTTTTGGGTTAATGAGGCTGCCGGTGGTAAACGGAAATTATAGTGAGATAGATATTCCGCGCATGACAGAAATGGTGGATGCTTTTTTGGAAGCGGGCGGCACATATTTTGACACGGCATATCCTTATCATGGCGGCAACAGTGAAAAGGCTTTCCGGGAAGCCGTGGTAAAACGGTATCCGAGAGAGCGTTTTACCATTACGGATAAGATGCCGGTTTACATGGTGCAGAAAACGGAACAGATGCAGGGGATATTTGAGGAACAGTTAAACCGGTGCGGCGTGGAGTATTTTGATTATTACTGGCTCCATGCGCTGGGCAGTAGTAATTACGAAAATGTCCAGAGGGTAAAGGCGTTTGATTTTATTGCAAAGAAAAAGGCGGAGGGCAAAATCCGGCATATCGGTTTCTCATTCCATGATTCGCCTGAATTATTGGAGCGCATTTTGAAGGCTCACCCGGAGGTGGAATATGTGCAGCTTCAATTAAATTATCTTGATTGGGAAGATGAGGCGATTCAGGCGAAGGCGTGTTATGAAATTGCCACTCGCTATGGAAAGCCGGTTATCGTCATGGAGCCGATCAAGGGCGGTGCTTTGGTAAATATACCGGAGAAGGCGGCGGAAATTTTGAAGCGGCAGGCTCCGGATTTATCTGTTGCTTCGTGGGCGATCCGCTTTGCCGCTACACATGAAAATGTGATGATGGTGCTTTCTGGTATGGGGAATATGGAGCAAATGGAAGATAATCTCAGTTACATGAAGGATTTCCAGCCTCTTAGCGAAAAGGAACTGTCTGTTCTGAAAGAAGCAACGGATGTGATAAGGGAAGGAATTGCTATTCCGTGTACCGCCTGCCGCTACTGTGTCAGTGAAAGCGAATGTCCGAAGAAAATAGCGATACCGGACTATTATATGCAAGGGAAATAGGAAAAGCTGCTTATTCTTTCTATGTGGACGATGGTTATTCGGGAACAAATTTCCAAAGACCGAGTTTCCAGAACATGATTAAGGACATTGAAAACGGGCTGATAAACTGCGTGATTACGAAAGATTTATCCCGTCTGGGGAGGAATTACCTTGACTGCGGATTATATCTGGAAGTCTTTTTCCCAGAGCATAATGTGAGGTATATTGCAGTCAATGACGGCGTGGACACGCTCAATAAATCAGCGATGGACATTACCCCATTCCGCAATATCCTAAACGAAATGTATTCTGCCGATGTATCGGTCAAGATAAAATCGGCGTACCGAGCGAGGTTTCAGCAAGGGAAATTCATGGGGACGTATGCGCCCTATGGGTATATCAAAGACCCCGCCGACCATAACCATCTGTTGATAGACGATAAGGTGGCGCACGTTGTAAGGGAGATATTCGACCTTGCATTGGCGGGAAACGGACTTGGAAAAATCCGCAAGCACATCAACAGCC
>CAQBGY010000480.1 GCA_948759685.1 uncultured Eubacterium sp. | reverse complement strand
GAGTTCAGACGTGTGCTCTTCCGATCTAGATGCAGATTTAGATATCTAGGGAGGTAAAAATGGCAGAGCAGATTATTAAAACAGAATATTCTGAAGTGATGCAGAAAAGTTATATTGATTACGCCATGAGCGTTATCTGTGCCAGAGCCCTTCCGGATGCAAGAGATGGGTTGAAACCGGTGCAGAGACGTGTTTTATATGCAATGGACCAGTTGGGATTATCTCATGATAAACCACACCGTAAGTCAGCACGTATTGTCGGTGATACGATGGGTAAGTATCATCCGCATGGTGACAGTTCTATTTATGAGACATTGGTGGTTCTGGAACAGGAATTTAAGAAAGGTATGGCATTGGTTGACGGTCATGGAAACTTTGGCTCTATTGAGGGAGACGGGGCAGCAGCCATGCGTTATACGGAGGCGAGGTTACAGAAATTTACAGAAGATGCATACCTTGCAGATTTGAACAAAGATGTTGTGGATTTTATACCGAATTTTGATGAGACAGAGAAAGAACCACAGGTACTTCCGGTTCGTGTTCCAAATCTTTTAGTGAATGGTGCAGAAGGTATTGCAGTCGGTATGACGACCAGTATTCCGACGCATAATCTTGGAGAAGTGCTGGATGCAGTCATTGCATATATGGAGAAAAACAGCATTACAACAGAAGAGTTGATGCAGATTATGCCTGGTCCTGATTTTCCTACAGGCGGCATTGTGGCAAACAAGTCAGAACTGCCAAACATTTATGAGACAGGCGTAGGAAAGATTAAACTTCGTGGAAAACTGGAGTTTGAAAAAGGAAAAGGCAGAGAGAAGGATAAACTTGTTATTACAGAGATTCCATACACGATGATTGGAGCGGGAATTGGTAAATGTATTTCAGACATTATTGATTTGGTAGAGACAAAAAAGACCAATGATATTGTTGACATTTCCAATGCTTCTAATAAAGACGGTATTCGAATTGTGCTGGAACTTCGAAAAGGAGCAGATGTTGAGAAACTCAAAAATATGCTCTATAAGAAGACAAAGTTAGAAGATACTTTTGGAGTCAATATGCTTGCAATTGCGGATGGCAGACCGGAAGTTATGGGACTGAAAAAGATTATTTCTTATAATGTGGAATTTCAGTATGAACTTGCCACACGCAAATATACGACATTGCTGAATAAGGCATTAGAGCAGAAAGAAATTAAAGAGGGTCTGATTAAGGCAACAAATATTATAGATTTGATTATTGAGATTATCAGAGGATGCCAGAGTCAGAAGCAGGTAAAAGAATGTCTCGTAAAAGGTAAGACAGAGGGAATAAAATTCAAGAATCCGGAGTCAGAAATTTTGGCGGGCAATCTCTGCTTTACAGAGCGTCAGGCACAGGCGATTCTTGATTTGAGACTTGCAAAATTAATTGGTCTGGAACTCATGGCGCTTCAAAAAGAATATGAAGAGTTAGTAAACCAGATTGCCGATTATGAGGAAATTTTAAACAGTAAACGTGCGATGACACGTGCAATTAAGAAGGACCTTCAGAATATTAAAAAGGAATATAACAGAGAACGGCGCACTGTGATAGAAGATGGAAAAGAAGCAGTTTATGATGAGAATGCTTTTATAGAGCAGGAAGTTGTTTTTGTTCAGGATAAGTTTGGTTATGCGAAGCTTTTAGAGCCGGCAGCCTTTGACAGAAATATCGAGTCTGTTACAAGGGATAACAAGTATTACTTTAACTGTATGAATACTGACAGTATCTGCATTTTTACGGATAATGGTAATGTACATCAGATCAAAGTTCATAAAATTCCAACAAAGAAAGTCAGGGAAAAGGGAGTACCGATTGACAATCTCGGAAATTATTCGAGTCAGGGAGAGAGTATTGTTGCATTACTATCTTTTGATATGATAAAAAATAAAAAGTTACTGTTTACAACGAAAAATGGAATGATTAAGTTAGTCGACGGTAATGAGTTTGAGACGAACAGAAAGACGATAGCAGCGACGAAACTTGGAAAAGATGACGAAGTCGTGTCTGTTAAGATTACAAGAGTGTCCGAGCGGGAAGTGGTACAGGAAGATATAGGGATGCCCGTTATGCTTTCCGGCGGTTCAGACGAATTTGAACCATTGGATTTTGAGCAGATGGAGTTCGGGCAGATGGATATGATTGCACAAGATGTACCGGATACAGAGCTGCAATATACGAGAGAGATTCTTGTACTACAGACGAATGATGGAATTTTCTTAAGATTTCCGATCAAAGAGGTTCCTGAGATGAAAAAAGCAACATTGGGTGTTAAGGGAATTAAATTAAATCCTGATGATTTTGTTTCCAACGTTTACCTTCTTGATGTAGGAGATAACGAGGTGGTAGAATATAAAGGAAAGAAAGTAGAACTTCGTAAGTTAAAGATTGGAAAACGAGGAACAAAAGGAGTAAAAGTAAGACGATAGGCAGCAGGTTTTTGTTATTACTTTGCAAAGGAACAAATGGAGGGGGATACCTGATATAGGAGGATATATGAGAGTACAGAAGAAAATATTACAGTACATAATATCTGTGACTATGGTTATGGCTATAGTCTTAGGTTTGTGTGCAGATTTTACTATAAATTATACAAGAGTTCAGGGTGCGGATGCTTTTGAAACAAGTATTAGTGGCTTTCCGGAAAGTTACAAGCCATATTTGAGAACTCTGCATAAACAATATCCAAAATGGAAGTTTGTTCCTTATAATACAGGCATAAAGTTTAGTACAGCTGTAAAAAAGGAGTATGAGGATAATAGAAGTCTTATTGAAAAAAGTTTCAGTAAATATCTGAAGTCTACAGCTCCGGCAGATTACAGTGTATCCGGTGGATACTATATTCCAAAGGATGGTTCCAGCTGGGTAACTGCGTCAAAAAATGCGATTGCTTATTTTATGGACCCAAGGAATTTCTTAAATGAAAAACATATTTATATGTTTGAAAAATTGTCTTATGATTCAACCAGTCAGACACAGGCAGGTGTCGAGGCGATATTAGATAATACGTTTATGCATAAGACAGACATCGGGTATATAACAACAAAAGCCAAATATAAGTCAACAGACATAAAGTATTCAAAACAAATTTTGGAAGCAGCACAAAAAAGTAAAGTGAGTGCCTATTATATTGCTTCAAAAATTATACAGGAAATCGGTACAAAGAAGCATGAGAGATATGCAGGTATGGGTGCCAGCGGCAGTATTAATGGAGAGTATTCAAAAAAATATACAGGAATATATAACTTTTATAATATTGGGGCGTTTTCCAGTGCGAATCCTATTGCAAATGGATTAAAATGGGCGAGTTCTGATACTTCTTATGGAAGACCTTGGAATACACCGATGAAATCAATTAACGGCGGAGCTGCTTATATTGGAGAAAAATATATTAATTGTGGACAGGATACGACTTATTATCAAAGGTTTAATGTGAATAAAAATTCCCAGTATGGTTTGTACCAGCATCAGTATATGACAAATATTTATGGTGCTGCATCAGAGGCGGCGATTACAAGTGATGCATATTTAGAGATGGGAATTACAAACCTTGCGAAAACATTTGTGATTCCAGTATATAAAAGTATGCCTTCTGAAAATGCAAAAGTCACGATAGGAAATCAATCGAAGAGTGGATACATTATTTCTAATGTAAACTTAAGAAAAGGACCAGGTACAACCTATAAAAC
>CAQBGY010000479.1 GCA_948759685.1 uncultured Eubacterium sp. | reverse complement strand
TGCTGAAAAGAATTATCAAATTTGGGTTACAACAACCCAGTAACATATTCTTGGCAGCACATGAGCCGCACACAAAATCGGAGTTGTTGGGATATACATCTGATGAACTTGATGAATGGGTAAAACAAAGAACGATTCAGTTTGGCGCTGTCCCGGAGAAATTGATAAACAATAGATCATTTTGGAGATTGTACCTGCCTCTTTACAGGGCTGATTATACGATTATTGGAAAGTATGACTTTGAGAAACTGGATATTAAGAGCCGAATCTCAGCTACAATTTTTTATTCAGAAACAGATACACCGTTGAGTGGGATGAAGATGTGGACTCGTTATTTTCCATGTAAGTTTTATCAGTTCCAAGGAACGCACTTCTTTATCCAGAAGTATCATAAGGAGATGGGGAGAATCATAAAGGACAAGATGGGAGTATGAATATGACATTTGATGAAATAGTCAATACACCGCCATTCAGTTTGGATGAGATCGAAAAAGAAAAGATGCTCACACAACGGTTAACTGAGTTGACAGAGTATCATCGGAAGCATTGCCCTGAATATAAGAGAATGTTGGATGCAAGTGGTTTTGATACCAATGAGGTCGGATCATACAAAGACCTGCCCTTTCTTCCGGTACGTCTGTTCAAGGAACTGGAGTTGAAGTCGATTGCCTTTGAGGATGTTGTAAAGATTATGACTTCCTCTGGGACAACAGGGCAGGCTGTGAGCAAAATATACTTGGATCGTGCCACTTCTACTAACCAGCAGAAAGCGATGGTTAAGATTGTTTCTGAATTTACTGGCTCAAGTCGTATGCCGATGATTGTTATCGATTGTCCCAGCGTGGTGAAGAACAGGGTTATGTTTTCGGCGCGCGGCGCTGGAATTCTTGGCTTTTCTGTTTTCGGAACAAAGAAGATATATGCACTTGATGATGATATGAAGTTGAATGTGGAAGGACTCAAGGAGTTTCTTGAAAAGTTTAAGGATCAGAAGATTCTGCTCTTCGGTTTCACCTTTATGATTTGGCAACATTTCTATAAGGATTTGTTAAGGCTGAAAGTAGAAGGTATTACTTTCGATCTCTCCAATGGAATACTCATTCATGGTGGTGGATGGAAGAAGCTTGAATCTGAAGCTGTCAGCCACGATGAGTTCCGTCAAAGATTGAAGGATGTTTGTGGTCTAGAACATATCCATGATTATTACGGAATGGTCGAGCAGACTGGTTGCATCTATATGGAATGTGAGTGTGGTCATTTGCATACCTCTATTTTCTCCGATGTAATAACTCGTCGGCCAATTGACTTCTCAGAGTGTGTGATAGGGGAGCCTGGCATAATTCAGGTAGTGAGCACAATTCCTGAGTCCTATCCTGGACATAGTTTGCTTACAGAGGATGAGGGCGCGATAGAGGGTATAGATGATTGTCCTTGTGGTCGCAAAGGGAAATACTTTAGAATTAAAGGCAGGCTCCAGAATGCGGAGATAAGGGGGTGTAGTGATACCTATGCAGCTAAATTCTGATGTATTAAATCGAGTTACATATCTGGTTGGAAGTGCGGGTATTGCTAATGAACTTCCATCTGTTCCTGCAAAGGTTCCGTTTGATGATAATATAGTTCGATTTCTGAATGATGTATCCAGAGAGATCATGAGAGATCCGAGAGGAAAAGACTATTCAGATGTTGTTGCGTTTGGCTTCTGGATTCGCAGGAGTTCTGTGATTAAGTTGAAGGAACGGTTCTTAAATAGTGACGGCAGTATTTATTTAGGGAGAGGTGTGGCATTTCATATTGCACCGTCAAATGTCCCAGTTAATTTTGCATATAGTCTTGCAGCTGGACTTCTTTGTGGTAATGCGAATATAGTACGTGTGCCTAGCAAGGCTTATCCGCAGGTTGGGATAATTGTGGATGCCTTTAATAAGGTATTAGAGAAATACGGGGATATGAAGCCATATATTCTCTGTATCAAGTATAGCAGGGATAAGGAAATTAATGATCTGTTTAGTTCCATAGCGGATGTCCGTGTTATTTGGGGCGGTGATCAAACGATTACCGAACTTCGGAAATCGCCGTTATCACCAAGAGCCGGAGAAATCACGTTTGCTGATCGTTATTCACTTGCTGTTATTGACTCAGATTCTTATCTAACAATTGAAGATAAGTGTAGAGTCGCTGAAGACTTCTATGACGATACATTTTTGACGGATCAGAATGCATGCACGAGCCCAAGAATTGTTGTATGGATAGGTAGCAGGATTGAAGAAGCGAAAGATGAGTTCTGGAGAATTGAACATGAGCTGGTCGAGAAGAAGTATACCTTCCAATCTATACAAGGTGTCAATAAGCTGACGAAAGCTTATCTGATTGCAGCGGAACATGCTGTAAGGATTGAGCAGCACACTGATAACCTTATCATACGGATTACAGTGCCAAAGATTATCGATGACCTTATGAACTACCGTGATAACAGTGGATTTTTTTATGAGTATCATTGTGAGAATATACTTGATCTTGTTCCGATTTGCAATGATAAACGATGTCAGACAATAGGATATATCGGGGATAATAAAACGCTCTTGCCACTAATTAATACAGGTCTTAAAGGTATTGATCGTGTTGTTCCAGTTGGGAAAACTATGGATTTTGATCTTATCTGGGATGGATACAATTTGCTGGCACAAATGACAAGGACAGTGGTATTAGTATGAGAAAGAATTACACATTTGGAAATTGTAAAGTAGCAATAATCGGAGCAGGTTTTGTTGGTTCTTCCATCGCATATGCGCTGACTATTAAGGACGTTGTAAGAGAAATTGTTTTAATTGATATTAATCACGAAAAAGTAGATGGTGAGGTAAAGGATATTAGGCATGGTCTCCCAACCATGGGAATTACGGATCTGTATGACGGGGATTATTCTGACTGCGCAGATTGTGATCTTATTATTATTACAGCAGGAAGAGGACGTAAGTCTGGAGAGAGCAGATTAGATCTCACAAATGATAATATAAAGATTATGGAATCAGTTATTGATAGTTTAAACCAATACTATACAGGAGGTGTCATTCTAATTATTTCAAATCCCGTTGATATTCTGACCTATAAAGTGACTGAATGGATGAATCTGCCGGATGGTATGGTGTTTGGCTCAGGAAACATTCTTGATTCATCTCGTTTTGTCCGTACAATAGCTGACTATGTGAAATTAAGTACTAGTGTAATTAATGGCTATGTAGTTGGTGAACATGGCGATGGACAAGTTCCGATTTGGAGTCATGTGACTGTTGAAGGAATTCCGATTGACGCATATTGTTCGGATGTTGGTATTGAATGGAATGACAATATAAAAAAGGCTCTGACTGGAAAAACAAAGAACATGGGATCTCAGATTATTGCAGCAAAGGGATGTACACACTACGGTATTGCCACTTGTGTTTGCCAACTTACCGATGCGATTACAAATATGAAACCGACAATTTGCAGTGTTAGTTCCGTTTTGATGGGAGAGCACGGATGTAGAGGGGTAGCACTCAGTGTACCATCTGTAGTCGGTTCGTCCGGAGTTCAACAGCGTATCCGTGAGAAGTGGGCACCGGAGGAGTACAGAGGGTTCTTTGATGCAGTTGAGAAATCAAGAACTATTATAAAACTCGTTAGCTAGATAGTCCAGCTAAGAAATGTCAATAGGTAAAATGAAAAATGTTAAAGAAGTTTTT
>CAQBGY010000478.1 GCA_948759685.1 uncultured Eubacterium sp. | reverse complement strand
CTTTGTAATAGGGGCAACCGTGGAATGTATGCGGACGCTCGCCCCATACCCAACCATCAAAGTGCATGGCTATAACTTTGTTTCTCGGATATTCTGGTACATCAACATACGCTACTCGCACATCTACAGCAGGTTCCAACCCAGCCAAAGCCTGAGCTATTTCCTGCTGCGTCTTATCTGTTACCTCCTGTCCAATTATCTTTAACGACTTGGGAGCAACACCAAAAATCAACCAACCACCTTCTGTATTAAGGAATGCACACGCTGAGTGCATTCCATCTTTCAGTTCGCCGGTAGTCTTCTTCAACTCCAAAGTCCGCGACTCATCGAAAGCTATCAGTTTCTTTATATCGTCAATTTCCATTGCACTTACTTTTTTATTTTGAAACTTGTGGTAATGGCTCACAAAACATTTTGTTAACAACTCTATCACGCATTAACTTCATGTCCGTAAAATTACGACATATATTTTGTGCGATTTCCAGATAGTTATCTGAACCATCATCTTTTTGATAATAATATGGCTTTATTGAAACACAGTTTTTATGTTCAAACAATGTGTTTAGCAGCGTTCGGTCGGAATTGCCACAAGAATGCCCCATGATATAAACCTGATATGGAGCAGATTCTATGAACTGTAGCAAATTACGATAATTGTCAGACTCTAAATACTTTATAGATTTAATGTGTCTTAAGCACTCATTATCTGATTGTTTAAGAAAATCTTTATAATCCTCATCAAGTTCATCACCATAACCCAATATCATACTACTGGGATTATTTAAGTCTTCATGAATATGATTTGTAGATGCAACTTTCAGTTCCCCGTATTTGTCTGTTACTTCAGTATAATTAAAATTAAGTAGCATAATATTCTCAGGAATTATTAAATCCTTTAAGTATACTTCTTCCATCTCTGAAGATTCTGAAAATTGCTTTTTGAGCCGTTTAATCTCTTCTGCCTTAAAGTGCCTATTAGGACCATCAAAGCCATATTGACAGAGCAACCGCTGATACACATCGTCTTGTTGAATCAGATAATCTACATAGTCATAATAAACCTGTAATTGTCCGATACAAATATCATCTTTATGAATATTTCCATAAATTTGATGTTGTATCTCTGCATTGCACTTGATATCATCAGTTGTGACAGAAGAAAGATATTGAGCTAAAAGGTCTTGAATATAAAGTAATTGCTTGTTAAGTTCGGAAACTGTATAATTACAATTATCTGGACTTATAATAGTGCTTCGTAATAAGTTATAATATTCCTTTTCTATGTCAACCCATCCTTTAGTCTCTATGGAAGTACATATATTCTTAAAAAATGGAGAAAATGAGAGCTCAAAGGACTTAGAGTCATTGGTAATATAATCAATGACTTCTTTACTAGACGGTTTGTTAAAATACTTAGGAAGAGAAAATGCAAAGACATTCCAACAGCAATTGTAATTGCCTGAGGTAATTTTGCAATCCTCTGATATAGACGAAATATTTCCCGTAAAAGAATCAACTCGTTTCTCCCAATACCAGTTTATGAAATCTTCATATCTGGTAGGAAGCCCATGTGCCAAGTCAAAACCGTTGCCTATAAGTATAATTCTATTCATGTCTTTATTTATTTGAAAGAATCATACTTTGAAAAGAACGCAGACAATGAAGTGTCAGGCATTGGAACATCCGAAAGTTTTTTCTCGACATCGTTCCAATGAAAAAAATTATCACAAGCCGTATTAAGTTCTGTCAAATCAATCAGAATTTGTGATGTCAATCGTATAATTTCTTTACTGAGAACATTTAGAACCTTTTGCGTATTTGGCGATGTTGATGTAATAACAGTATTAGACACCTCACTACTCAAAGTATCTAATTTGTCAGTACAAATTGCCATGGGTAAATAGATACAGTCTTTGGCTAATGAATCTAATTGGATTATTCCTGTAGAGAATAGTCGAGTGATTATCCTTTTTATCGCTCGTGAGCGATTGGAAGAGAAAAATGGATTATAATCCAGTGAGCGCAATGAAAATGTCATTTGCGTTATTGTGCTTGATAAACTGCTCAATAAATTATCAGAAACAAGTCCATTCTTGTTAAGAATATTCGTGATATTTGCATTCGCAGCTTGTAACTGACCATAGATAAATGCCAGCTGAGAAAACAAGAATTGTTCAATAGATTTCTTCATCTGAATAAAACGATAAATTTCAGTAAATATCAGTACCGAAATACTTGCAAATGCACCACTGAAACAAGTGAACAGAAAGTTGTTTGATATGAATCGTGAATTAATCGCACAAAATTCTGTCTCCATATTTACCGAAATTGCATAAGATATCACCAAGCATAACATGCCAAGGATAACCAAATAAATAATAGTATGTTTTAATTGTGTCATATTACGGTTCTGCTACCATTGATGAATAAGAATCATTGCCAATTACATAAGGGCGAGGCTTGTTGTGCCGTTTGAAACATTCTGCCTGCTCCAAAATCTCTTTGAACACCTCGTCACGAATCTTCGGAGGATAGCCTGCACGAGCCAACAGGACAATTACATTCATCTTCAATGTTGCCCGAAGGTCAGGACGATTCAACCAATCCGAAACATCTGACTGTTCCTCTACCATCGTTTTAATTTGCTTAGCCAGTTCTGTCAATTTTTCATCGGGAAATTTTTCAATGAACTCATATTTTATAGCTACTGATTGCAGAATGTCGAAGAATGCTTTCTCTTCAAATGACAGTCCTATAGAATTGCCGGCGGTGCGTTCGCTTGCCACATCCTCCATAAGTCTTACCATCTCGCCAACAACATCATCAATCACATCATTGGCTAATGCCGCATCATCTGAGCGGTCATTATATTTCTTTACAATATCCTCCAAGCGTTTCGTGAAGTCGATACCTTTTTGCCTATTGATTTTCCGTAACGATTCAATAACCTTTTTCAAAAGTTGCTCCATCAGCTTGACTTTGGTGTTCTTGTAGGGTATTTGGTCAAGGCGTTTCATGTATTCCGCAGAAAGAAGGTCAATCTCCTCATCGGCTGCAACTCCGATTTTGGCCACTTCTTCCACCGCTTCGGACATCAAGGCATCTTTCAGCATTCCGCTCACACGCTTATTCATCTTGACAGCATCCGGTGCGTTTCCTCTTGTCAGTTTAGAGATTATGGAATGGATAGCCAACATAAAATGAATGTCGTTGTCTTCCGCTTCGGTCAGATGTTCCGAGTTACAGCATATATCATACGCACCTTTCATTTTTTTACAATGTCGCATGAAACGTGTTTCAAGTCCTTTGGTACGTTGGATATATTCCGCTCCCGTTTGAAGTATATCTAATTGTTCAAGAGGTGTTCCAATGAAGTAACCAGACCAATCAAAAGCATGAAATATTCGCTTAATCACATCCAATTCGTCCTTAACCACTTTAACTGCCTCATCAATGGTTTCAAGATCTGGGCCATCGACTTCTCCATTTCCTCCATACTGATGAAGAGCTTCGTTCATCTGCCGCTTTATGCCGAGATAGTCAACTACAAGTCCTTTCTCTTTTCCGGGATAAACACGATTGACACGCGATATGGTCTGAATCAGTGTGTGCATTTGCAAAGGCTTGAAGCAATACATCGTATCAAGACTTGGCACATCAAAGCCGGTTATCCACATATCTACAACAATGGCAATCTTGAAATTGCTTTTCTCTTCCTTGAACT
>CAQBGY010000477.1 GCA_948759685.1 uncultured Eubacterium sp. | reverse complement strand
AGGAAGAATATGAGTATGAGGAGGAAGAAGAATATACCGTAACCATACTGGAAGTTACGCTGACCGCAAAAGATTTGAATATAGTGGTTGCCGGACGCATGAACAGTGAGCAGAAAGATATTTATGCGCTTTACAATGAAACGCATGGTCTGACACAGCAGTTTTATACGCCTTTAAATTTATACTGGTACAACTATGTAAGCAGCTATTACGGCTACCGCATCAATCCGGTAACGGGGGCGGAACAGTTCCACCGGGGCGTGGATATTGCAGTGCAAACCGGAACGGAAGTCCTTGCGGCGATGGATGGCACAGTTACCACAGCCGCCTATGACAGCCATTACGGGAATTATATCGTCATAGAGGACGATAAGGGATACTGTACCAAGTATGCCCACATGGACACGTTAAGCGTCAGTGCGGGGCAGAGCGTAAAGCATGGGGATACCATAGGAACAACGGGGAATACGGGGAGCAGCACTGGAAGCCACCTGCATATCGAATGTCTGTATAATGGGGAGTATTATAACCCGTTATTTTATTTTGAAGCAGGGGAAGGGACACTCTATGGAGAAAATAATGTGCCGGGAAGCGGCGGAGGGAACACCATACCGCCGGATTCCTATGATGATGCGGCAGTGCAGGCACTCATGGAGGAAGCTGCCAAATATTTAGGTTATCCGTATGTGTGGGGCGGCTCAAGCCCGTCCACATCTTTCGACTGTTCCGGCTTTGTCTGCTGGGTATTTACCAACAGCGGTGTGCATAACCTGCCACGAACCACAGCACAGGGGATTTATGACCAGTGTACGCCAGTATCGGCGGCAGACGCAAAGGCGGGGGATATTATCTTTTTCACGGGTACATACAACTCGGCAGGGCCTGTGAGCCATGTGGGGATATACTGCGGAAACGGCGTGATGATACACTGCGGCGATCCAATCAAATACGCCAGTATCAACACATCGTACTGGCAGAGTCATTTTTATGCCTTCGGCAGAATATCAGGAAATTAAATGTCTGATGATAATAAAGTTTGACACAATGATAATAAAGACCGACATTTTCATAAAAAAGAGTGACAACATCAGTTTTCGTTGATTGCTAATAAAAAAGTATGACAGCCGCAATGTCATAATCTGAAAAATGAAACAGTTGTGTTAATCAGCTTGGAGTGCAGGGCATTTCAGGCTTTTCTATTGTCAAACTATTTTATCACAAAGGCACTTGTAATTGTCAAAGTTTTTTGTGAAAGGACAATTAAAATATAACAGCATTTTTTAGTGCGGAAGGGAGAAATAATGTGACAAAGGAGAGGATTATAAAGGAGCTTTCCAAAGTCCGGCGACAGCTTGCGGACCTGCAGGAAAGGCAGAAGGATCTGGAAAGCCAGTTGCAGATGGCGGAAGATGCGGAAAAAATGAAATTTATTGAAAAGAACAAGATTTCCCTTGACCGCCTGATTCTGCTCAACAAAGTCAGCGAGGAAGAAATCTTAAGCCTGCTCCGCAAAAAAGAGCAGGAGGAACAGCAGACACAGCAAACCCAAAAGGAGGCAGAAAGCCATGAACAAAAACATGAAGTTACGTTATAGGGCGGCATTGTCGCTCTTTTTATCCATGATTTTACTGACCATGCCGGCAGTGGCGTTTTCCATGAACGGGAACAATGCCATTGAAGCCAGGGCAGAGGAAGAAACAGAAAGCGGCACAGGGGAAAATCCTACGGAACAGGAAACAGAAAACAGTACAGAGGAAAATACCAAAGTTCCAGAAACACAGGACAGCACAGGGGAAACGCCAGCGGAACAGGAAACGGAAGAACAGACAGAAAGCGATACAGAAGGGGAAACAGAGGGAAGCACGGAAAGCAGGACTGTATCAGGCAATGACATTGAGCCTGTATGTATCTGTGAGGACAAATGCGGCGCTTATGAATATGACCATAACTGTAAGGTCTGCGTGGAAGATTACAAACTCTGTGCTTATAAAAAACCAAACGTGTCCATCAGCATCAACAAGCCGGACGGCTGGTTCAATGATACCGTTTCCGTCACTTTCAAAGTGGCGGATGTGGCGCACACGGGAAATTTCGAGATTGCGCAGATTCAGGCAAAAGTCGGGCAGAACGGGAGCTGGACAGATGTGACGGAAGATAGAAAACTGGATATTTCCGAAAACTGTACCGTTTATGTGCAGGTTACAGACCAGAAAGGCAATACATACGAGAAAAACCGTGCAGTCAGATGTTTCGATACCACAAAACCCACCCTCAATGCGGCAGTCAGTGACGGGCTTTTAAGTATTCAGGTGCATGATACCGATTCCGGCGCAAAGGCAGTCTATGTGAACGGCTATGAATTTACGGAGCTGACAAACGGCACGTTAAATATCCGCTTACAGCAGTTTGACGCAGGGTATGAGTATTTCACCATTTCCGCTATGGACAATGCCGGGAATATGTCAGAAGTCTATAAGACAAAAAATCCGTATTACAAAGACCCTGCGGACGAGAGCGATGAAAACCCGGCAAAGCAGCTCCCGGTCAATGCCGAAGCCACCAAGCCGGGGAATGCCACTGGAACGGTAACGGAGCATACCAAGACAGACGGTGATGGGAATACTGTTTCACAGACACCAGAGGAGCAGAAGAAAGCGGAGTTTGCCAAAGCGGATGCCGCAGAAAAAGCGGAAAGCGGGGATAAGGATAACGGAAATGAGAAGCCAGGGCAGGGGAAAGAATTTTATACAATCCAGACCGCAACGGACAAGGTTTTTTATCTTATCATTGACCGTGACGGGGAGGAAGAAACCGTATATTTCCTTACAGAGATCACAGAAAATGATTTATTAAACACAACCTCCGATAACAGCGAAACCCTGCCGAAAAATTCCGCTGCGCTGGAATCAGCAATCCGCACAGAAGAAAGCGCACTCCCGAACAATAACGGGGAAATACCGGAAGATACACCACAGCCGGAGGAAAATACCAAAGATGAAGAAAACATGGAAGATGCGGAAAGCACGGAAGATGTAGAACCGGAGGAAAAAGCGGAAGAACCGAACCCGGTCATTTCCTATATCCTCATGGGTGCGCTTGCGATAGCATTTATCGGCGGCGCTTATTATTTTAAAGTAGTCCGCAAGAAAAAAGAGGATTTTATCGAGGACGAAGATGAGGACGGGGAAGATGAGGAAGAACTTGAAAATGAAGATGCAGAAGAAGATTCCGAAGATGATTTCTTTCATGACAAGGAGGAATAATGATGGGAGAGGGAATAAACGGAGCAGGGGAAGCCAGGAAAACAGAGGAAAATATCCATGCGGATATGCCAAATGTTGATGAGCTTCTGAAACTTTTGCAGGCACAGGGAATGGGTGCGGAAACAAGGAAAAAGGAAATGGCATTGTAAAGGAGGATTGCAAAATGCAGTTAGTGATAACGGAGAAACCGAGCGTAGCACAGTCGGTTGCCCATGTGATTGGGGCGAAAGAGCGAAAAGACGGGTATATGGAGGGGAACGAATATATTGTTTCATGGTGCATCGGACATCTTGTGGAGCTTGCGAAGCCGGAAGCCTATTCTGACGCATGGAAGAAGTGGGATTATGCCAGCCTTCCCATGATACCGGAAAAGTGGCAGACGGAGGTAAAAAGCGGCACAGCGGCGCAGTATAAAATATTAAAAACACTGATGCACGATGCAAGGGTGGACAGCGTGATATG
>CAQBGY010000476.1 GCA_948759685.1 uncultured Eubacterium sp. | reverse complement strand
TCTTCATAATATCACCTAATGTAATTTTACATTTCAGGTGTTATTATTTGAACGAGTATATATTTCATGTAACTGACTAATTATTTTCATGTGAATGAACATTATTCATTGACATTTCAAAAAAGAGTGCTATACTAATTGATGGAAAGGAGGTCAAACCATGAACACCATAAAAGAAAACTCGAAAGTTGCATTTAATCAGCAGGCCGCTACTTATGATAAAGATATTAAGGGCCAGCACGCCCGCTCTCTTTATCCCGTCCTTCTGGAAAAGCTGTCGCACATTCCGTTTCAATCTGCCCTCGATTTGGGATGCGGGACTGGTGAAATGCTAAAGCTCATTTTGCAGAAAGATCCCCATAAAGAATTGTGCGGCATCGATCTATCAGAGGAAATGCTTGCTGTTGCGAAATCGAAACTCCCGGAACAAGTCAAGCTACTGTTGGGGGACAGCGAGGTACTCCCTTTCCCGGACAACGCCTTTGATGTTGTGTACTGCAACGACTCTTTTCATCATTATCCTGCACCGCAAAATGTATTAAGAGAAGTAAACCGAGTATTGAAGCCGGGCGGCACTTTCCTGATGGGAGATTGCTGGCAACCCTTTGTAGGTCGCGTGATAATGAATTTTTATATGCGTCATAGCAAAGAGGGGGATGTGAAGATTTACTCCGAAGCAGAACTCGTTTTCATGCTTTCAGCATATTTTCATAATGTATCATGGGAGCAGGTTGGTAACACGGCTTGTATTGCTATGTGCGAAAAATGATTGATATTCACTCATTGATTTTTTAGAGTGGGCGTGCTATTATAGAAAGAAAGGAGGCTCAGACTATGCGGGTTACAAAGGAGCCGGAAGTACGCAAGCAAGAAATTTTAGATACTGCACTCAAATTGTTCGGGGAAAATGGATATGAAAAGACCTCGATTACAGATATAGCAAAAGCAATCGGTGTGGCACAGGGTCTATGCTATCGCTATTTTCCGTCTAAAGAGGCGCTGTTTGACAGCGCGATTGAACAATATGCGGATGTCCTGGTGGAGCAGTTTGTCGGTGCTGAAAAGGACAATCACAAGACTTTGCGGCAGATCATTGAAGATATGCCTGCCACTATGGAAGAACGGGACACAAAATATTATTCAGTCTTTCACGGCGCAGAAAACAAGAAATTCCACGATCAGCTTTCTCTCAAAGTTTGCGAGAAGCTGGTTCCACTTGTAGAAAAATTATTGCTACGAGCTCGGCAAAAAGACGAAATCCAGTTTGACGATATTCAGGCCGCTGCGATGTTCTGCGTATATGGACAGCTTGGTATCCTGCTGGCAGACGATCTGACACAAGAAGATAAGTCGAAAAGGATTCGTGAATTTCTTATATTTGCACTTCATCTTTGAAACAGTCCCCCGCTTTGGGGCGGGGGATTTTCAAGAAGCAAACAATGAATAGTTTTCATTCAACAATGGAGGCGTACAATGGATGACCCATCACGCTTTACAAGCATAAATGAGTATTACACTTTCATTTATGCCATAAGCTACATGATGTTAGTAGAGCTTGGTATATGGATTTACAATTTCAAAGGTTGGCTGAAAAGGCCGGACAAGAAAAACAATGATTATGGAACAATTCTGATTGTAATGCTGGGGTGTTGGGGGAGTTTTTATTTCAGCACCTATTTCAGAAGCCAACAGTTTATACAGATAGCCGGAGAAATACTTTTACCCCATATTTTTTACTATGTGGGTATAGCTTTTATTCTTGTAGGTACAACTCTGCGCGCTGTTGCTGTCTGGAGCCTAAGATATTCTTTCACACTTTCCGTCAAAACGGGCGGCAATCAACGGTTAGTCACAACTGGCGTTTACCGATATATTAGAAATCCTGCTTATGCCGGAACAATGTTAAGTATGCTCGGAAATGCCTTTTGCTTTCGCTCTGTTTTTTCTCCGCTATTGGTCTTGCTCATTTTGGCGATCTGTTATGGAATAAGAATTAAGGTGGAAGAAAAAGCATTATATGAACGCTTTGGAGAAGAATTTAAGAATTATTGTTTCCGTTCGTGGAGATTGTTCCCACTAATATGGTAATTGGCTACCGCTCTGGTAGCCCTACATTATAGCTTATTTATGAATGTTATTCATTCAATAAAGAAAGGAAGTTTTTATCATGCCAACAAAAATTGATTTTATAGGCGGGAATACGAAGCGTTGCCTTATGGCGATGGCGCTTCCGATGATTGCCGCCATGTTCCTCAATATGATGTATAACCTTGTAGACAGCCTGTGGATCGGAAATTTGCTCGGAGAAACGGCTTATGCCGCCTTGACAAATTCCACTCCTATCATTCTGATCTTAACCTCTGTTGCGATGGGGGCAACTAATGGTGTATCAATTTTGATCTCTCAGGCGATTGGCGCAAAGAACAAGGAAAAAACAGAGAGTTTGATTTCCACATCGTTCTGCGTGGCAGTAGTTTTCTCCCTCCTTGTAACTATTCTGTTTGAGGCTTTTCTTCCGGGAGTTTTGAAAGCTCTGAACACCCCGGCTGAAACCTATGATATGGCATACAGCTACTTGGCGATCTATATCCTCGGATATTTGGCGGTCTACCTCTATCTTTATTTCACCGCTGTTTTGAGGAGCTTTGGCAATTCTATGTTTCAAGCCGTAGCCATGCTGGTGTCAACAATTTTGAACTCGATCCTCGATCCTATTTTTATCCACTTCATCGGATTTCACGGTGCGGCGATTGCTACCTTGCTTTCTCAAGTGATCTGTCTGGCGTTCATGTTGATTTATCTGAAAAAGAAGAAATTGTTTGCATTCAAAATCTCTGCGTTTGATAAAAATGATGTATTGCCACTCATTCAAAAAGCAATTCCCTCGGTTATTCAGCAGAGTATTCCGGCCATCAGCACGACTTTCCTTACTGCACTTGTTAGTACATATAGCGTCACTGCAATAGCGGCTTATGGGGTAACAGGAAAACTGGAAACCATCCTGTTTTATCCGGCGATGGCATTGAACATGGTCTTAACTACCATTATCGGACAATGTGTCGGCGGCGCACGTTATGACCGGGCCAAAGATTATTTGAAGTGTGCATTGGGGTACGGCTGTGGTCTGCTTGTAATTCTTTCTGTTTTGGTGGTCGGGTTTTCAAAACAGCTTTCCGGCCTATTCGTCAAGAGCGATGCTGTGGCGGCTATTGTCGGAACTTATTTTCTGATTGTCAGTGTCGGGTACATTCTGAATACGGTTACAAACTGCTATCTTGGTGCCCTTAACGGTATGGGAAAACCTTCAAAGAGTATGTTCCTGATGATTTTTTATTACATTGTGGTTCGGATGCCCCTGGCCTACTTACTTTCCTATCTTGGCTTTGGACTAAATGGAATTTGGGTTGCGGTTCTGGTCAGTCATGTGGTGGCCAGTGTTGCCGCTGGCATCTCTGGAACTATTGCTTTCAAAAAGCGGACAAGTACAACCTAAGTCAATTTTATTAGGCGAATGCAACTGTCCGGCGGCGGTAAATAAAAAAAACCGCCATTGAGACAGTTGGTTTTGTGCGCTCAAATTCATTTCAACGGCGGTTCATAACGAACCGCCGTTTCTTATCATAGCGACGGCGGTTACCAGGAGGTATCGCCGTGTCCTGTTCTCTTTTCCACCCTAACCTGTCAAAAAAAGCCCACCCGCCCAGCAGGATCAGTCCGGCGGTGGAT
>CAQBGY010000475.1 GCA_948759685.1 uncultured Eubacterium sp. | reverse complement strand
CTGTCTGTCTGTCTGTCTGTCTGTCTGTCTGTCTGTCTGTCTGTCTGTCTGTTAAAATTGTCGCACGTTCAAACATACCACGCAACCCCTTCCTGAAAAATTTCCGAAAAATAATCCTGTCGGCATTTGTTTCCACTATACCTGTTTTCCGGCTTTTTTCAAGTGGCGTGGCACGAATTGTTAGAATATGGCACGAATTTTTAAAATAAATTTCAAATCATGGCTTGACAGACACAGATTTTTATGGTACTCGCATTTTTTGATGTTTTATGCTATGATATAGGCTGGATATTTTTTAGAGCAAAGGGGGTTTTTCCATGCGGATTGCCATTGTAGATGATATTGCGTCAGAAAGGGAAATTTTAAAGGCAGGGATTACGGAACAGACAGCACGCCTTTCCCTTGACGCTGTGATTTCCTGTCATGCTTCCGGCACGGATTTCCTTGCCGAAGCCAGGACAGAACATTTTGACCTTGTATTCCTTGATATTTATATGGAAAAAGAAAACGGCGTGGATACTGCGGAGGAACTGCGCCGCTTTGACAGGGACTGTGAGATTGTGTTTACCACCACTTCCCCCGACCATGCACTGGACGGCTACCGTGTCCGGGCGCTGCACTATCTAGTGAAACCCTGTGACGGGGCTGCCTTTGCCGCACTGTTTGATGAGGTCATAAAGAGGCATCCCGAAATGGACAGATTTCTGGAAGTGGATACCACAGGCGGCATCCTCCGGCTCCACCTGCGGGACATACTGTATGCGGAGCATTTTAAACACCAGATCCATATTTACCTTACAGGCGGGGAGGAAGCCGTGACACGCCGGACATTCCGGGAATTTACCGCACCCCTTACGGACGGGCGTTTCTTCCTGTGCAGCCGGGGCGTGCTTGTCAACATGGAACACGCTGCAGATTTTGACGGCACGGACTTTATCCTGAAGAACGGGAAAAGGGTTCCCGTCAGCCGTTCCCTTGCGGAAACCGCCCGGACTGCTTTTGGCGATTATTTATTCAGGAATTACGGAAGGAGGGGCTGACATGGCGTTTCTGGTTTTTTTACCGGGTATGCTGCTCGCTTATTTTCCCATGAAACAGCATCTTAGGCTACGCCCCGCCAAACTGGCGGCTGCGACAGTTTCCCTTATCCTGTCCTTAATCCTTGCAGGGGAAAGCGTGCGTTTTTTGTTCCATGTAGACATACTCTGGCTGTTTTTTCCTGCCGCCGCTGTCATGGGCTGTTTCTATATCCATACCCTCCATATCACACGCTGGAAATCTGTCAGTGTATTCCTTGCCGTGTGTGGCGTTTTTTCCTGCCTCGGAAATGCCGCCATCGGGATTAGCTGGGAAACCACGCCGCCGTTTCCACTATGCACGGACACTCTCTGGTTTGTGATGTGCTGCACCCTCACAGCCGCTTTATGGTATCCCGCCACCCATGCCACAAGGCGGCTCTTAGAGGACGATGCCTTTGCGCAGACATGGTATGTGTTCTGGATACTGCCAATCCTGTTCATCAGCCTGAACCTTTTTATCCTGCCACAAAATCCAGGCATATTAGAACAGGGGAGGCTCCGACTGCTCTATACGGTTTTTGGCTTCGTGTTTCTCATTCTACTCCTGTTGTCCTACCTGCTTTTTTACCATATGGCAACGAACCTGAACCGCAATGACAAGCTCCGGCTGGAGAACCATTTCCTTTCCATGCAGCAGGCACGTTACGACAATCTCCTTGCCACTACAAGGCAGGTGCGGCAGGCACGGCACGACATACGCCACCATTTCCATGTCCTGCAAAGCCTTGCCGAACGGGGAAACTTAGAGGAAATCCTGAAATATCTGGCACAGGCGCAGGGGGACGTCCCAGCCGGCGATCTTGGGCTGTGTGAAAATGCAGTTGTGGACAGTGTTGCCGGATTTTTTGTATTGCAGTACAGGGAGCATGGGATTCCACTCACCTTTACGCTTGACCTGCCCCGTGAGCTTTCTGTGCCGGATACCGACCTGTGTTCCGTACTGTCCAACCTCCTTGAAAACGCAATGGAGGCAAGCCTGAAAACTGCCCCCGAAAGACGGAAAGTGAACGTGTCTGCCCGCCTGCATTCCGGGAATGTGCTGCTGTTGTCCGCCACGAACAACTATGACGGGGAAGTGCGGGAAAAAGACGGCGTATTCCTCTCCTCCAAACGTCCGGGGGAGGGCATCGGTTTACAGGCTGTGCGCCATACCGCAGAAAAAAATGGGGGATACTGCCGTTTTCTTTATGGGAATGGCGTGTTTTGCGTGAATGTGATACTGCGGGGAGAAAACGGTTAAAAACGGAACCCGCTTTCAAAATCATCTTCATCCAGTTCAAAATATTCCATGAAAGTAAGATACAATTCTTCTGGACGCTCTGGCAGGCATTCAACATAACTGGATATATCCTGAACCGTATGGCTGCTGTATTCTATATGTACCTGCCATGACGGTCTGCCCTCCGGTTCCGCTGGCAGAGCCTCCTCTTTTTCCTCCAAATCATCTTCATAGATACCTTCCCCCAGAAGAATATCCGTAAAAAAATCATCTTCATCAGGATTCAGGCAGTAATCCTGTTCCCACATAAAGATTTCCAGCGTATGTACAATATAGCGCAATAGCTTTGACATCTCCCTGCCCTCCAGAGTGACGGACTGCTCCCCACTGTCCGTGCAAAAATCTGTCATGGTCAGCACACGGCTTTTCCGGTCAATGGTAAAGCGGCGGTCTGCCAGTTCCATATCCCCGTACCCGTCATAAACCTCTGTATGCACTTCAAAGGACAATGTATTGATAATAAGCTGTTTTTTCATGGCATTTCGTTCCGCATAGGGAAAACATATATTGTAGATTTCCCTTGCCGTGTCTGCCACTTCCGGGGATTTATCGTACATTTTAGCCTGTAACCATTTTTTCTCACCATCTGAAAGCCGCCGCATAGGGAAACCCATCATCCGGTTGATAGCCATTGCATCCGCTTTTTCAGCAGCACTTAAACGGGAACAGGCTTTGCAGATATGGGCGGCATGACCTTTCCCTGAAAACTTTTCATTTGCTTTGTACTCGCCGCATATTTTACAATAATGTCCATGCGGACGGTTTTTCTTTTTTGACATCGCAGATACCTCCTGCCTTTTATTATACCGCAGACTGGAAAAACCGCAAAGAATATGATGGATTTTTCGTAAAATTCTTCTTAGTGAATCCAATACAGCGCATAAAAAACAAGCCACCATGCCCACTCTTTGAATGGGTATGGAAGCCTGTTTCCGCTTTCGGTTATTCCGCTTCCACCAATGCAAGCTCTCCAAATTCCGTATCGGTCATATCCCGCAGTTTTCCAATCACCCTATGGGACAGCTCCGCCATATCCGTATCCTCAAGGTATGGCAAGGCTCTTTCGATGTCCGCTATGACCTCGTTTTTGCCTTCTCCTGCAAAGATACAGATTAAATTGCTTTCTTCCACTGTAAATTTTGTATTCATATCCTTACATCTCCCTCTGATTATTTTTATTGTTTTCCTGTGCTTCATGGTCTTTTCCCTGACCGGAAACAAGCGCCTTTTTCTCTGCAAGGCGGGCTTTTAAGGAAGTCCTTACCGCAGGGCGTTCCTGCTCCTTTTTGTTTTCTTCCTTCTGCGTCTTTTCCCCTGCACCGTTATTCAGCACATTATCCACCATGTTGTAATTCTGTTCTTCCATTTCCTCAA
>CAQBGY010000474.1:1678-3733 GCA_948759685.1 uncultured Eubacterium sp. | reverse complement strand
TAAAACAAAGGTTGGAGGACCTGAAATATGAGTAATTTAAAAGAATATAGATTTGACGAATTGTATCAAATGGATTCAGGAATAAGTACAACAAAAGATCAAGCAGGGCATGGAGCGCCCTTTGTATCTTTTAGAGATATATATAATAATCCAATTTTACCTGATATTTTGACTGAAAAAATGGATACATCAGAAGAAGAGCAAAAAAGATATTCTGTAAAAAAAGGAGATATTTTTTTGACAAGGACAAGTGAAGTATTGGATGAATTAGCAATGAGTAGTGTTGCAGTTAAAGATTATCCTAAAGCAACATTTAGTGGTTTTGCTAAAAGGCTTAGACCAATACAAGATAATATAACATATGATAAGTTTATGGCGTTTTATCTTAGGAGTATTTATTTTAGAAAAGTAATTAATGCTAAGGCTATTATGACATTGCGGGCTAGTTTTAATGAACAGATTTTTTCATACATTAAGTTATTGTTACCAGATTATCAGATACAAGTAAAGATAGGTGATTTCTTTTATAAAATTGAGTGTAAGATAGGGAATAACAATAAAATTTGTGTAGAACTGGAGTCAATGGCAAAAACAATTTATGATTATTGGTTTTTGCAGTTTGAATTTCCAAATGAAGATGGGAAACCTTATAAATCCTCTGGTGGGAAAATGGTTTGGAATAATGAATTGAAAAGCGAAATTCCAGAGGGATGGGAAGTAAAAGAAATCGGCACTATTTTAGATGCAATACCTAAGACAAAAAAGTATTCCGTATCAGAATACAAGCGGGAAGGGAAATACCCAATTATTGACCAGAGCAAAAAATATATATGTGGATATACAGATAATCAAGATGATTTGATAAAATTTGGGAGTGCAATTGTCTTTGGAGATCATACTAAAGAAATAAAATATGTTAATTTTCCATTTGCAAGAGGTGCGGATGGAACACAAATATTGGTATCAAATAATGATAGATTATCTAACTATCTTTTATATTTACAGATCAGTCAAATGGATTTAGTGAATCAGGGATATTCAAGATATTTCAAATTTCTTAAAGATAGAATAGTAATTATTCCTTCTGAAACTATTAATAAAAAATTTGAAAAAATAACTTGTGATTTTACTATTAAAGTTAGAAACAATCTTTTTGAAAATCAAAGCCTTATATCATTACGAGATTTTCTATTGCCATTATTAATGAATGGACAGATTGGATTTAAAGCGTGATTGTAAGAAGAAAAGAATATATATGAACAAAGAACAAATATACGTTGCTTTTCGTAAAAAGGCTGAAAGTGATGAACATTATTTCAAATTTGAAAAGTTTGGAATTATTGAAGAAACATTGGCTTATTTTGGATTTGCTTCAAAGGAATTTAAAGGATCATCTTCTTGGGTGCATGAAGACAATCTGAAAACATTACATGATTTTATGATAAATGAAGCTACGGACGAGCAGTTGAGATTGATTTATCAAGTTGCTACCGGAGAAGAAAAAATACCAGAAATTAATCCTGTATTGCCGTCATCAGGCATGGGGGTTGTATCCATGCCTATGAATAGAGATAAGTACGATTGTGTGGATCAGATTCGACAGGGAACAAAGGCAGCAATAGAAGAGACAGGAAACGAAGCTTATTATGTTGATTTGGATGTACATAATGGAAACATAAGTGATAAGATTGTAGAGGAAATTCGCAACTGTAAGTTTTTAGTTGCTGATTTTACTTGTCAAAATACTGGTGTATATTATGAGGTTGGCTATGCTAAGGGCATAGGGAAAACAGTAATATATACTTGCCGACAAGATGATTTTGCGAATGTTCATTTTGATATAAAACAAATTCAGTTTGTGTTATGGACAGATGAGAAAGATTTAGAGGTTAAATTAAAAGAACAGATTGATAAGTCTGGCTTAGCAAATTAAGTAGGAATAGTTAAACAAATTATTTAGAAAAAAGGAGCAATGATGGGAATAAATATAGGAAATGGAAATAAAATTAAAAATTCTAATATTGCTGAAAAAATAGAAGGGGATTTGTCAGGAGG
>CAQBGY010000474.1:0-1668 GCA_948759685.1 uncultured Eubacterium sp. | reverse complement strand
ACTGGAGTTCAGACGTGTGCTCTTCCGATCTAAAAACATCCTTGGATTTCCGGGCTTGCGATATCGTTTGCTGTTGGATTTCTTTTATTATTTCATTTTTGGGAAAATGTCATTAATTGGATTGAGGGGTGGTTTTAATGGCTAAAAGTCAAATTATAAAAGATTTGGCAAATGGAACAGTGGATTTACATACTTCTTTGAAAAGGGCGAAAGTAATATTCCAAGAAATCGGGAGTGAAGATTTGAGCCGTTGGATAAGAAATGAACTTGAAGGCTATAAAGACAAAGAAGATGTGCCGGAATATAGAAAAGTAAGAGGTTCATTAGTTGGATGTTATATAGCGGGAGGCGTTAAATGTGAAAATGTCGCAATTCCAACTAATAATGTGGATGACGATGTAGTTAATGGACTTCTTGTAAATTATGCGAAGCAATCAGTTTTTACATTACAACATGCGATTGCAGAGAATCATTCTTTTGAAAGACCTTTAGTGGATTATGAGTGTAAATATTTATCACAAAAAACGGGATGTTATATTTATAAGGCTTCTGTTCAAACTGATAATTCTTCTATAGTAGATATATTACCACAAGTAGAGAGTATATTAATGGAACTTTTATGCTATATTGAAAAACAATTTGGTAATTTAGATGATTTAGACATTGATATAGATAGCAAAAGTGAAAGGGAAATGAAAGAAATAGCAGATCATATTTGTGTAATTATATATAATGACCAGAGTATTACTATTGGTGATAAAAATAAAATTAAAGATTCTACAATTGCGTCTGAAATTTCAGATGGATTAAAGAAAATCCGAAAAGATTAATCTATCGTTTGTCAGAGAATTAACTAATTTTGTTTAGAAAATGTAAGAGCCAAGAATAAAATGCTTGGTTCTTTCCTTAGAAATTATCATCAAAGGTCGTGATAATAAAAAAGTCGTGATAACTGTCTTGGTAAGATTAGCAAATGGATTTTAAGGTGTATTGTTAGTTTGCTCAAAACTGAGGCAGCGTTGCCGTCCGCTTTAACAGAAAAATTTTTGAAAAAGTTTTCGTAAATAGGAAAGAATTTTACATATTTACCATTTAGAATAATATTCGGGGCAACTGAAATGAGTGCCAATATGAAAACTGAATATTGCAATATACATACAGGACGTGAGGATATGCGTAGCCACTATGTAGGTGCGCCATGATACGCCTGCTTTGATCTGTTTAGGAGTGAACGTAAGGGAATGAAAATAATTCCTTCAGGCAAAGGCGTGTAGCGATAAAAACCTGACAAAATGTACAGCAGTTGTGTGGGGCGATGAGGCATATCTGTGATAATGATACTTCTGAATTTACCGATTGAAATTCAGTCATATAATGACGGTGCAATTCCGATGTGGGCAGCGTAATGACCTGTCACTTGTATGTAGCCTTATAGATTAAAAAAACAGGAAAGATTGACAGGGAATTTGAGTTCTTGAGTGTTAAAACAGCGTAAGGGCAGTTATGAACGTAACAGTTTATAGCTGTCCTTTTTGCGTTCATATGGAGGAAATGCTTATGATTGATGAATGGAACGGACTGGCGGATTTGTTAGCAAATTTGATTGAAAAATATGCGTCAGATTTAGATATAGAAAATTTACCTGATATAGCAGGAGATAATCATGCG
>CAQBGY010000473.1 GCA_948759685.1 uncultured Eubacterium sp. | reverse complement strand
TGGATGTAATTTTTGCCTCATTTTATTTGGATTTTAATATAGTTCGTACTTAAAAGTTAACTGTATAATTTCGAATACCTGCTACGACATGATAGCATGATAGATGATCATTATATGTTATTTTGGGGATGGCTTCTATATCATCTGATGAATTGTCTAAACAATCATTCTCATGGATATTGTAGATGTCCTCAAATGGTAGGCTTGAGAATGAATATGATGACGTGGCTGTCTCTATAATCTGTTGACGCAGTTGTTTATACTCCTCATCTTCTGATTCATAAAGGGTTGGGTAATTCGAGATGCCAAAAATTTGTTCATACTCTGTGTTAATATCAAATTGGGTCATTATTACTTCCTTTTCAGATAATCTATCTTTTCTTTTGATACATCTATATTGCCAATAACAGGAACAATATGTATTAAGAATCTTTGGTTGCTCATTTCAATTTCATTCCATGCCCTTTGGTAGTCAGAAGGATTAGAATAAGAATCTCGTAGCTCAGATTCATTAGGAATGTTTCTTGGAACACCTTGTTCTCCGCTTCCTGATATTATTAGTTCGCATCGAGGTATTGCATCGATGTCAATGCCATGGGCTTTCCAAAATTTATTAAGATATTGAGCACGAAGATATGATAATGTATAGTTGTTCTTCCATGGACCCTCGTCGAATCCAATCTTGGATGACTGGCCTTCAATCACAACAAGAAATTTGATATTACTATCGACAGAATCAGATGTTTCTATGCTTTGTATTGTTGACTTTACAAGATTTCCAGCCGTGATAATGTCACTTCGAACTTTATTCGCTGCATTTACATCTATTAGATCTAACTTTAATTTATCAATGTGAAATTCCTTTGTTTGATACTCAACGTCTACTGTGAATAAATGTTTTAGGAATTGCTCATTATATCCGAAGTAATCAGTTGAATCAATTTTACTAACTGTGGAATAAACTGTTATGATATTCTCATATTCATCTACAAGAGTCTGTAGAACCTCATTATTTTCCCTCAGTTCGGACTCTTTTATCTTAAATCTTGCAAAAGAAACTACAAATAAAACCAATGTTATGGCAAATAATGTAGTCATAATATCCACATAGCTTGGCCAAAATGAACCGTTATTCTTTCCGTCCATACTCATTAGGAATTATCGACGACCAAACCCAAAGAAACCGCCACTGCCATTACTTTCTTTGCCTTTAGTATTCTTGTTAATAGATTCTAGCTCTATCTTCAATTCTCTTAGTTGTGACTCAACTTGTTTAATCTCTTTTTCGATATCATCAATACTATCGGGTGCTACAATTTTCCTAATAATTTCTGATAATTTATTTTCTATTATTTCTAGTTTTCGCAAGTTAGTAAATTCCTCACGAATATCCTCTATGTTAAATTTGTCTTTTAACGCAGCTAAAAATCCTTTATGTTGTGATTCAAGTTGCATAGTTTGGGCTTTGATCATATTTTCAAAACCTTCTATATGACCTTCAATCGCCTCTTTATATCTATCGTTCATCTTCTGAAGAACATCGGTTTGACTTCTGAAAAGATCTTCTAATTTTCCATCAGCCATTTCCAGATATTTATCTGCGATCTTTCCTTTTTTAGATATACCTTGAACTTGTCTCTGAATGGCCTCAATAACTTGATTGCCGAGCACATTACGTGTTGTCAATGATTCACCTACATCTTGGAGAGATTGTTCAAACCTGGTAATTCGGTCAAGTATGGAATTAACCTTAAGAGCAATTTCACGTGGAACCCTAAGTGAATCATTATACTTATTTTGGATCACAATGGCTTCTTGAGCAGCAGCCAACATCATGCGTCTTGCCTCTTCAAATTTATCAAGTGATTTTGCGATATTGTTAAAACGATTTGCAGCCTCAATGTATTTATCTAATCCTTGTATAATTTCATTGCTTTTGAGAGTGGATAAAAGCATTTCCTGCAATTTAATATTCTGATTGATTTTATCCATATTCTCTCCCATAACTTGCACTGCGCCCGAAACAGCATTGACATGTTTTTCAAAGTCTTCACCAAAAGCTTTAGTACACCTGTCAAAAGTAGTTTGAAAGCGATTTATTACTCGATCGAATGCTGGCTCGAATTTATCTACAGTTTCATGTAGTTTGGTAATTGCTACAACCATACTTACATCAATGGAAGGCATTAGTTCAGTTTGAACGAAATCGAAAAACTCGTTTTTATCCTCTTCTACTTTCTTTCTCGCTCCACCAGATTTCGCGGTGTTGTATGTGGTCAGAGCCAAGCCAATTAGACTTGTAAACATAGAAACTAATACTCCTATCAAAAGATTCTTTATGGAATCATCTGATATATTTCCCGCCCCGTCAAAGCCACTGATAAACATCAATATTCCCATGAACACACCGAGGAATGTTCCCATGAGGCCAAGATATGTTGGAAACGAAAGTCTTGCAGTAGATTGGTCATACCTCATGGTCAACTTTCTTTCAACCTTATTCTGTATAACGGAAAAGTCTGTTGTTCCTTTAGTCTTCTCAATATAATGGTTAATTTCCATAATGAGATTATTGAGGTCAGAATTTGGCTCCCCGACCTCCGTCAGTTGGGGAATGTATTCATCCCCCACCTTGTTAGAGAGCGTACCGTAAGGTCCTATCTTCTTGAAAAAATTTTCAAAAAGAACGCGATACTTTCGGGTCTCATTGAAGAATCGAATCTGGAGACCGACAAATATCAGCGATACCAGTATCGAAATGAGTATGGTAAAAATGAAGCTCATTTATGCTTTCAAATTAGTTAAATCAAATATCCTGTCAATTATAGGCAAGAAGAAGACCGTATCGAATAAAGGCACTTCTTCTTGATAGACTTCCTTTACTTGTGATTGATAGTAGGTCTTAAATGGAGTGCCTAAATCTTTCATAGCTGCATCCACATATACCTTCGTATTGGCTGTATTGTCAATTATATGTTCTTGTTTCAACAAATCTAAGACTTTTTTGTAAAGTGAGTTCATGACATCATACTTATGCAATAACTCCTGGCGTAATTCTCGCATATTCAAGTTTATGTCTCCTACTGTATTATAGTTATGCGACAAATCACCTTGATATGTCTTGCTCGGCACATCAAGAGCATTTGAATCGCGATACAAACCTCCATAACAAGTCGCTTCCTTACGTTCTGCCGGTAATTCCAACTTGACATCATGTTCTCCACCAAACACCGTTGCAAAAGTCAGGTCAATAATCTTCTTGAGAATTGTCTTGTCTGAACTAATGAAGCTGTCGATATATTTACTTCCATTACCGCTAAAAATTACGGAACGTGGAGCAGTGTAACCATAGTCTTTATACATTGATGCCATATAGAACAATATGGATGTAAGATGGTATATGAATACCGCCTTGAAATCACGGCTTAACAACTTCTTAATATCACAAAATTCTGAATTACTTAACCAGAAATTTATGATATCCTTTGTTTTGGTTGCTTCTATGTCTTTGAAATTGATATTCAAATCTTCAAGATCTTGTCGCTTGAACCGAAGAGAATCAGCGTATTTCCGATAAATCCCGTTCTTCCTCTCATTATCAAATTCCATAAATCCATTTTCCCAAAGGACATCGCATCCAAAATGCACGGAATTAGCCATCAAGGGTTGATTATCGCGGAAATATACAAAGTCGGTTGAGCCGCCACCGATATCTATTACTGTTACCGCTTCGGAA
>CAQBGY010000472.1 GCA_948759685.1 uncultured Eubacterium sp. | reverse complement strand
GTGCCGCCAGAGTTCACAGGCGGCAGAAAACAGAAAGTGAACGGAAAAGGAGGTCGAGCGTGGACAGTTAGGGGCTGAAAAGTCCTTGATTTATAAAGCGTTCAGAGGGCAGAACCGGAAGAAGTGGTATAAAGTATCGCCCTCCCCTGAAAATGCCTTTCTAACCGTCCACAAAGCATACTATGACAAGCATGATTTATATTCATCAGCCAGGAAAGGCGTCCAGCTTCACCCGGCTCCCCAATTTTCTCTTTGAAGCGCCCACATTCCAGCCCTTATCCAACGAAGCAAAGCTGCTGTATGCCTTTATCCTGCGGCGGGCGGAGTTATCCCGGAAAAACGGGTGGGCGGACGAGTACGGTCGCATTTACCTGTATTATCCCATTTGCGAGGTGGTTGCCCTGCTCCATTGTGGGCGGCAAAAAGCAGTCAACACCTTGCGAGAGTTGCAGTATGCGGAGTTGATTGACATTAAGAAACAGGGCTGCGGAAAACCCAATCGCATTTATCCAAAATCTTATGAAGCGGTTTCAAACACCGACTTTAAGAAATCCGATTATGGTACGCGGTCGAATTGAAAACCGTACTCGACAAGTACGATAATCAATCCTCTTGAAGTACGGAAACTGGACGGTATATAGAAATACAAAGATTAAAACGATTGATTTATATCTATTTCATTCCTATCCTATCAGAGATAATTTTGGCGGGGAAACCCGCTGGAAAGGAAGGGAACGGGGAAAGGAGTTTCATGGCACAGCACGCAATTTTGCGGTTTGAAAAGCACAAGGGCAACCCGGCAAGACCGCTGGAAGCCCATCACGAACGGCAAAAGGAACAGTACGCCAGCAATCCCGACATTGACACCAGCCGGAGCAAGTACAACTTCCATATCATTAAGCCAGAGGGTAGATACTACCACTTTATCCAGAACCGCATTGAACAGGCAGGGTGTCGCACCCGCAAGGACAGCACCCGGTTTGTAGATACGCTGATTACCGCCAGCCCGGAGTTTTTTAAGAAGAAGTCCCCAAAGGAAATTCAAGCGTTTTTCCAGCGAGCGGCGGACTTCCTCATTGAAAGAGTGGGCAAAGAAAATATCGTGTCGGCGGTGGTTCACATGGACGAGAAAACGCCACACCTGCATTTGACCTTTGTTCCGCTGACACAGGACAACCGCCTGTGCGCCAAAGAGATTTTAGGCAACCGGGCGAATTTGACAAAATGGCAGGACGATTTTCACGCCTACATGGTGGAGAAATACACAGATTTGGAGCGTGGGGAAAGCGCCAGCAAGACGGGCAGGAAGCATATCCCCACCCGGCTGTTCAAACAGGCGGTTTCCCTCTCCAAACAGGCAAGAGCCATTGAAGTCACCCTTGACAGCATTAACCCACTGAACGCCGGAAAGAAGAAAGAGGAAGCCCTCGCTATGCTGAAAAAATGGTTCCCGCAGATGGTCAACTTCTCCGGGCAACTGAAAAAGTACAAGGTCACAATCAATGGCCTTTTGGAAGAAAATCAGCAGTTGGAAGCCAGAGCCAAAGCCAGCGAAAGCGGCAAAATGCAAGACCGTATGGAACGGGCGAAGTTAGAAAGCGAACTGCACAATATCCAAAGACTGGTTGAGCGTATCCCGCCGGAGGTGCTGGCAGAACTGAAACGGCAGCAGCATTGCAGAAAGGAAAGGTGATTTTATAAGTAACAGTATCAGATACAAGAAAGAAACCGAAATCGTGACTTTTCAGGGAAAGGAAATCACGCTGGAAAATCTCTCCCCAATATTCACGCCGGAGCAGGAAGCGGAGAAACGCCGGGAGCTGGAACAGCAGCTTTATGAGGTGTTCCGCAAGTACGCCGACAAGCGGCAGAACGAGGAAGCCGGGGCGTAAGGTTTTCCGAAGCCATCGTTGATTTGCGGGGCTGCTGGCGGTATAATGAAACTGTCAGTAGCTCCGTTTCTTTTTTAGAAAAGGAGCGACAATATGGATAATCGAATAGACGCGATCTATGCAAGACAATCGGTGGACAAAAAGGACAGCATTTCCATTGAAAGCCAGATTGAGTTTTGCAAATATGAACTAAAAGGCAGTAACTGTAAAGAGTACAAAGACAAAGGGTATTCCGGGAAAAATACGGAGCGTCCAGAGTTCCAGCAGCTTATGAGGGACATCGAAAGCGGACTTGTGCGGAAAGTAGTGGTCTACAAACTGGACCGTATCAGCCGTTCCATTCTCGACTTTGCGAAGATGATGGACTACTTCCAAAAGTATGAAGTGGAGTTTGTGTCCTCTACGGAAAAGTTTGATACCTCCACCCCGATGGGGCGGGCTATGCTGAATATCTGTATCGTGTTCGCCCAGCTTGAAAGGGAAACCATACAGAAGCGGGTGCAGGACGCATGGCACTCCCGCTGTCAGCGGGGTTTCAAGATGGGAGGGAAAACACCCTACGGGTTTCGGACAGAGCCGTATGTGATGGACGGGGTGCGGACAAAGAAGCTGGTCATTGAGCCGGCAGAAGCGGCGTTTGTGCGGCAGATGTATGAAATGTACGCAGACCCGCAGGTGTCCCTGCATGACATTACAAAGAAACTGACAGCGGACGGTATGCGTACCTATCATGGCAGGCCGCTGTCGAGGGCAACTTTGAGCGTTATCCTACGCAACCCGATTTATGTCATGGCTGACCTCGACATATACGAGTTCTACAAAAGCCAGGGAACGGATATTTACAATAACGCCGCCGACTTTGCGGGGACAAACGGCTGTTATTACTATCAGGGCAAGGGGAACACCGAGGACAAACATAAACACCTGCAAGGGCAGACGCTGGTGCTTGCTCCCCACGAGGGCTTTATCCCCTCCGAACTGTGGCTAAAATGCAGAAAGAAGCTGCTTGCCAGCCATACCTACCAGCCCGCAAGGAAAGCCCGGAACACTTGGACAGCGGGAAAAATCAAGTGCGGAAAATGCGGTTATGCGCTCATGTCGGCACACTCCAACGGTATCCTCTATATGCGCTGTACCGTCCATGCGGACAGCGGGGCTTGTCCCGGCTGCGGGTGTGTGAAGTTGCACGAACTGGAAGCGGTTGTCTATGGGGCGATGGTAAAGAAGCTGAAAGATTTTAAGACGCTGACAGGACGGAAAAAGGCGGCGAAAATCTCCCCAAAGCTGACAGCGAAGCGGCTGGAACTGGCGCAGGTGGAGAGCGAGATTGAAAAGCTGCTTGACACGCTGACAGGCGCAAGCCCGGTTTTGCTCTCCTACGTAAACAGCAGGATTGAGGAACTGGACGCAAAGCGGCAGAGCATTTCCAATGAGATTGCAAAATTGTCTGCGGACGCTGTGCCAGCCGAAAAGATAGAAAGCATTTCCGGCTATCTGGACGATTGGGAAAATGTCAGCTTTGAGGACAAGCGGCAGGTAGTGGACGCACTGATAACCGTTATCCGGGCGACCAATGAGAAAGTAGAAATCGAGTGGAAAATCTGACGGGCTAACCTCCGGCGTACATTATCCTTTTGTGCTCTTGTCCAGAATAGTGAAATGATTTTCCCACAGAAAAACGTCCGCTTCATTGCCATCAATGACGGCGTTGACAGCGCACAGGGCGAGAATGACTTTGCGCCTTTGCGAAATATTTTTAACGAATGGCTGGTGAGGGATACGAGCAAGAAAATCCGGGCGGTAAAACGCTCAAAAGGCATGAGTGGGAAGCCTGTCACAAGCAAGCCCGTGTA